>CAYWZD010000077.1:0-12243 GCA_964462755.1 uncultured Victivallales bacterium
GGGGAGAGCGAGGAGGGTGGCAACGGCGGCGAGGGTGGGGGGGGCGGTGGGGGTACGGGGGGGGGGGGCTGGGGGTGGGGTGGTGGTGGCGGTGGTGGCGGTGGCAGTACCGGGGGTGGCGGCGAAGAATGGACTGGAATCAACCAGGACTTATGGTATTATGGAGCAAACGCTCCCTGGCTGCGGCGTTCTTCGGATGGACACCTTCTTCGGAGTGGCCCATGGCTTCTGAACGGGACCTTTCCCTGTCCGGTAGTTCCTCTGCTGTTCTATGTCGATGTCGATGGCGATACGAAACACATTCACGCGGATTGTGTCCGATGCGGCTTTGATAAAAGACAGCTCACAATGCGCTACCTCAAGGAAGAAGTCGCCGCATACGGATTTTTCGACTGGCACTCGTCCGGAACGTTCACTTTGCAGGCGAAATGGCAGTCCGGTCACTGGAACTACGCGGAAATCAACAGCGCGCAGTTTTTCATCTTCGGTGTTTCCATTCGGAAAACGCTGATGTTGGGAAAAGATATTGACATTGCGACCATTGAAATACGAGATGATGGCACTGTCTGGGTCAATAACATTAAAGCAGACATTGCCGGAAACCGGCAATACTTGGAGGAATGATGCAAACGATCAATAAAACTCTCGCACTGAAGGAAAATGTTGCATCGTGGGTAACGGAATTCGGAGAGACCGAGGCAACTCCGGAAATCGTGATCGGACTTCGTGCGAAGTTCCGTTTCGACCTGCGGCGAAACGTAAGTGATTCGGAAACCGATAAACTGCTCCCGGTGGATATCAATGAGTACTTGTGCGACAGTTATTATTTCGCACTGGATGGCGACTACCGGGAGGATACGGACCCGAAGCTGTTGAAAACCACCGGAATCACGGTCGAACAGGATTCAGATGGTCACGTTTACCTCAACGCGGAAATTCCGAATACCGCGGTACCCGGACTGATTGCGGCGGTCGGTGAAGCCGAAACGGCAAAAGAAACGGTCTCTCTGATCGGGGAAATCGGTGGCTACAACGGCGACAACGGCGCGGAGTGCGCTGAATTTGCTTTCCAATTCCTTTTTACGATCCGGAACCGGGTCTACCGGGGCGGAGAAGTCCCGGAGGAAGTTCAGAACGATCCGGAATATCTGACCGCCGTGCAGGTGGATGCAAAAATTGCGGCGGCGGTGGCTGCGGCAACACAAGCCCCGCCCGCGTCTCTCACCATCGGGACGGTCGAATCCGGGGAAGAAGCGAATGCAACCGTTACCGGCAATGCGCCGAATCAAACACTGAACCTGACCTTGCCGCTCGGGGCAAACGGAATAACACCGTCCATCGGCGAAAACGGAAACTGGTTCCTGGGCGAGACGGACACCGGAATTTCCGCAACAGGAGCAAACGGAATAACGCCATCCATCGGCGAAAACGGAAATTGGTATCTGGGAATCACGGACACCGGAGTCAAAGCGGCTGGAATTGACGGAGAAGACGGAGAAGACGGAGAAGGAATTGAATGGGATGCGAATGGCGTCGTCGCAGAAAAAGCAGTGTATGACGATGCCCCTGCCAGATTCCGGTTCGCGGCAACCGTGACGAATTCCGAAGCAAAAACTTCGACTCTCTACATTTGGCGCAAACTCTCCGATTCACATGCCGACTGGTCCGCCCCGCTGGCAATTACAATTTTCGAGCGGGAAAAGGAAACTGTCATCCTCAAGCCGATCGAATTCAAGGCACCAACATCCAATGAGAAATATCTGTATTTCAACATGTCGGCCTACCCGAAAGCGACGGTCGCGGCAGTCTGCATCAACACCGACGCCGGGGAACTGATACTTCCCTATCCAAGCGCCGAAGGCATTACAAAAATTCTCAAAGCGACGAACGGAACGGTCTACATCTACTTCGGCGCGCTGGTCCCGGCGTATGCTACCGGACGCATTTACCTATCGCAGATGGTTGGCCTGACCACGCCTGCGGTTGATCCTGACATTCCGACGCCAGTCACGGGCTCGATATATTACGGCTATATTTCCCCGGAAGTTGCCGGAAGCATCACCAGCGTGACACAGATCACTTCCGACATACTGGCCGCCGCTGTGACTGCCGGAACCATGACAAAAGCCACGCCCGCAACATTGTCCAAAACGAACCTTGGAAGCATTCCGGCAGGTGCCTGGGTGACGATACTGACCCCGTCTACCACCGATTATGCGGCAACCAAAGACGACGGACTCGGCGGAAAGGTCGCCTTTGCACTCGACAATGGCGCAACGGGAACCGGAGCGAACGGAACCGCGGTCACGATCGGAAGCACCGCATACAAAATTTACGGCGAGTTCCAACTGGTGACCGCCGAACAGTCAATCTACATCGATGAGGAGGAATAAAACATGAGCAGCATAGCCACAAACGGAAGCCTGATCCCGAACGCCGCGAATACCCCATTGGACGCAAGAACGAGAATCGCCGCGCTGGGTAACATCCCTGATATTGAGATGCCTTACATCGGGATGCACTTTTACGTGACGGAAACCGGGGTGGAATACATCGTCAAAAGCCTGAAAAGCAAGACTGTCGGCGCTCTGGAAGTGCCGAACGCGCAAATCGACACATACGAGGCTATTCCAGACGCCGGAGACATCGAAGCGGTCGTTGAAGCGGTCGCGGCCAAAGCGGACGCGGCGGATGTTGCAACCCTTGCTGGCGTTGTTGCCGGCAAAGCCGACACGGCGGACGTTACCGCGCTTTCTCAAGTGGTTGCTGGAAAGGCTACCGCGGCGGATGTTACTGCCCTTGCTGGCGTTGTTGCCGGCAAGGCCGACACGGCGGACGTTACTGCGCTTTCTGAAGTGGTTGCTGGAAAAGCCAGTTCGGAAGACCTGCAAGCTCTTGCCGAAACGGTCGGAACGACGGTGGAGGATTTCGCCTTCACTGTTGCCGTTTCGGAAGGCGTTGTTTCCGCCTCGTATACTCCCGCTGGTGGATCGGCTACATCTCTCACGGTATCGGAAGACGGTCAGACGATCACGATTCCGCTTTCCGCGCTCGGGATTTCCGGACTCTATACGTATGGTATCTACAGCTCGGACGGTCGCCTCATGTCCAATACGGCGGAGCTGGATTACCAGATCACTGCTGAAAATCTTGTGCTGAAATTCGTGGGCGGCTGGACGGTTGGAGACTGGAAGTTGAAAGGCGGCACTGGCGGAGCGTCCGGCGCAAAAGGCGACAAAGGCGATACCGGATTGCAGGGAACCTTGACCGAAGTAGTGGAATATGACTCCGGGATAGCCTATCCTTACCTCAAATTGGTGACTTACAACGGCTCGACGTATCAGTGCATTGCCGCTGAAGGCGCTGTGGCCGGAAACCTCCCGACTGACACCTCAAAGTTCAAGCTCCTTGCCACAAAGGGTAATACTGGAGCAACGGGAAATACCGGTGCAACGGGTCCCAAGGGCGATAAGGGCGACAAAGGCGATACCGGAGCAACCGGCCCTACCGGTCCTACCGGCACACAAGGTATCCAAGGGGCAACTGGCCCAAAGGGCGATAAAGGCGACAAGGGCGATACAGGGTTGCAGGGAACTCTGACAAAAGCCGTTTCGTATAGTTCGGCGACCGCCTACGACTATCTTGCTCTTGTGACTTACAACGGCTCGACGTATCAGTGTATCGATATTGCCGGTTCGAATGCCGGAGACATCCCGACTACCTCAAAGTTCAAACTTCTTGCCGCGAAAGGCGACACCGGGGCGCAGGGAATTCAAGGTGTCAAAGGCGATAAAGGCGACAAGGGCGATACAGGAGGAACTTTCGCTGTTCTGGAAGTGACATCATTGCCGGCCAGTCCGGACGCCGAAACATTGTATCTGATCCCGGAGGAAAGCTGATGAGCATTACTTACAACGACAAGAATATTCGGCGTGTTTTCCATGGCGGCACGCCGATAAAAGAAGTCTGGCAGGGAAATAATCTTGTGTATGCGAACTGGAAACAAGCCCTGAACGTTACACCAGGAAGCATTGATAGCGATGGCGCACTGTCTATTCTTAACGGTAACTTGTATTATGACAGTGAGTATTTTGTGTTGGTGTCGGAAGGTGGATGGACAAAACTTTCCGGAAATTATGGAATCCGGAATGGAAAACTATACTTGCTTACATATGGCATCAGTGGTGGCCACCATTATGGTTTTACCGCTACTGAAATTACATCCGCATCAGCTCTTTGGACGGATGTCAGTTCAAATTGGGGGATATATAACGGGCAGCTTTATCATTTGTCAGGCGTGACGCGGACATTGTGTAGTTATATATCGAGTGTGGACCATGTATTTGGCGGAGTCGATAACGCACTCAATGATTTGGCATACGTCATCAAAAGCGACTGGACCCAAATCTATTTTGTAGACAGTGTTACATCGGTAAATAATGCAAGACCAACACCATTCCCTGGAAAAATATTAGGTATAAGTTCCGGCCCTCGGTTGTTTAATACGTCTGCTCCGTATGACTATTTTGACTCAACCTATTTAATATGCGGTGCTTCCGCGTCTGCTTCTGTCAATCAATTATGGAGACTGATTCGAGATGACTATGAGCTTATCGACCAGTTAGGCAGATGGACAAAAGTTGTTTCACCTCCTTTTGCGTCTCTGAATTCGTCATACGGAATCAGAGATGGATACTTATACACCATCGGAGACGGTATTGTAAGAAGAACTGACATGCACGGCTGGACTGATATTGTAATACCAGACACTGGCGATGGCCTATATAATAAGTTGAATGGGATTTGCAACGGAAGATTATACATGTTAAATAATGCCGGTATCACCGAAATAGGTAATGGTTCCGGATGGCAAAAACTTATCGGCAATAGCATCGGAATTCGGAATTGGAACAAAGTTTACTGGATTATAGGAACCCCTGTTCTTGTTGGTAATTTGAATTAAAAAGGAGATAACATCATGAGTGAAGAACCCGCCGCCGTCGAACTGGATACCGACATCGTCAAACGCACCCTCGTGGACGCGCAGAGCAACAACGCCGAAGTAGTGGATATCAATTAACACTCAAACAAGGAGAAAAATACCATGAAAAAACTTCTGCTATCGAAAGTAGGCGGCAATATCATGCTCATGCGTGTAGATATTGATACGAAGATCATCGAATACACCACGAACGGGACAGACTGGTTCCAGCCTCTTCTCGTCGAGGCGACGACCTCCAGCGCGGGCCTCATGTCCGCCAGTGATAAGAGCAAGCTGGACGGACTGGGATCGAGTGTCGTGCCCGGAACGGTCATGGACTATGCCGGAGACATCAACGACCTCCCCTCTGGATGGTTGCTCTGCAACGGGGCGGAAGTATCTCGATCTGATTTTTCCGCGCTGTTTTCTGCAATTGGTACACGCTTCGGCGCAGGCGATGGATCGACAACGTTTTTGCTTCCGAATCATCCGATGACGCCATTCGGGGATTTTATCGCCCTCGGACAGGCATCACATGATTGGCGCGGCATGACTACATTGGGAAATAACGTATATGCCTGCGATGCTACTGCCGGAACAATCTATATGCAGACTGGTGGAGTAGGCAATTTTGTGTCGCTTGGACAAACCGGTATTGGTGGTGGAGGAATGACATCGGCGAATGGAAATGTGTATTCGTGTTCCGCAAATGGCATCTACATGCAAACGGGAGGTTCTGGAGACTTTGTGTCTCTTGGACAAGCGGCAATGAATTGGAGAGGGATGACCGCATCCGGGTCAGACGTTTATGTTTGCGTTTATGGTGGTGATATATACAAACAGACAGGGGGGACAGGGGATTTTGTTGCACTTGCACAACCTTCCAGAGGATGGCACGCAATGACTGCTCTGAACGGGGATGTGTATGCTTGTGTTGTCGGAGGCGATATTTACAAGCAGACAGGAGGATCAGGGGATTTTATCGCCCTCGGACAGACTAACCGCGGTTGGCATGGGATGGCTACACTGAATGGTGACGTATATGCGTGTGTCGCAAACGGTGATATCTACAAACAGAATGGAGGGGCTGGTGATTTTCTTCCTATTGGACAGACATTGAGGGTTTGGGTAAGTCTCGCTGCCCTTGGCACCGATCTTTATTGCTGTGACATGGGCGGAGACATCTATAAACGTTACAGTGTCGTCAAAATAATCAAATATTGAGCTCAGGAGGCCAAAAATGCAAGCATACAAATTTGATTCGAACGGATATTATTCCGGAACCGGGACGGTGCAGAAATCGCCGTTCGGAAACGAGTCTCTTCTTCCAAAAAATGCCACGCTCGTTCAGCCCGTTTTTCAGGCCGGAAAAAAATGCAAATGGACCGGGACGGAGTGGGCCTATGAGGAGATCAATTACGTCGCTCTCGCACAGGAAGCAGAGGCCAAGGAGGCCGCGAAGTATGCCTCCTATTACGAGCAGAATCCGACGCTGGCGACTCGCGTCCGGCAGTATGCGGCAATCCTGACCGCCTACGGGCTGGCGGCCACCGCCACAAGCGACCAGATCGCCGCCGCGATTCAGGCCGACACGACAAAGATGGATGCCGAAAAGACTACCGCCGCCGCAAGTCTCCTTACGCTGATCCACGATATTGAAATCAACTGGAACGAAGTCAATCCGGGAGCGGGACTGACCGCGTGGACCATCATGCCGAAGCTGATCAAGTATCTGCCGACAGAAGGGGAAGATGAATAAAGTTTGTCTTTGTCAACCTGAATATTTCTGAACAGAAGGGAATATCCATATGAGTCATAGTTATATCTGTTCAGCGATAGATGAAAGCATAGTCGTGCAGAACTAGGGACAATTCTGGAAGAACACATCTCACCATCTGGATGTATGCCTTACCGCTGGAATACATAAAGTTCCTGAAAACACTTTTAGAGAAATCTTTGTGCGGGACAATGTAATTCCCGGACAGGTATAATCAAAACCGCCGTCACAACCAGATATATCACGTATAATTGTCCCTGTGAGTTCAAATTTATAGTTGTAGAATATCCATCTAAACCGAGGAGGAATAAATCATGAGCAACATAGCCACTGCCGGAAGCCTGATCCCGAACGCCACAAATACCCCGCTGGACGCCAGAACGAGAATCGCCGCGCTGGCCAACATCTCGGACATTGAAGTCCCATACATCGGGATGCACTTTTACGTGACCGGAACGGGGGTTGAATACATCGTCAAGACGTTGAAAAGCAAGACAATCGGCGGTCTGGTTACGGCAGACGCGCAGGTAGACACCTATGAGGCCATTCCGGACGCCGGGGACATCGAAGCGGTTGTTGAAGCAGTTGCCGGCAAGGCCGACGCGGCGGATGTTACAACGCTTGCTGGCGTTGTTGCGGAAAAAGCCGCAACGGAAGACCTCGAAACGCTGGCCGGTGTAGTCGGCACCCCAGTGCAAGACTTTTCCTTCAGTGTCGCAGTGGACTCCGAAACCGGCGCGGTTACCGCCTCGTATATCCCCGCTGGCGGTTCCGCAACGCCCCTCACGGTGTCGGAAGACAAGCAGACGGTTACCATTCCGTTGGCGGCGCTCGGAATCTCCGGGCTTTACACGTTTTTCCTGTTCGACTCTATCGGGCGGCTTATGGCGTCCACGGAGGAACTTTCCTACCAGATCACGGGCGGAAACCTTCTGCTCACGTGGGGCGGCGGCTGGACGGCTGGAACGTGGACGCTCCACGGGCAGAGCGGCAAGGGCAAACAGGGAGAGCAGGGTATTCCCGGGGAAAGCGGATCGACATACGCCGGATGGACAACTTTGACTTACGCGGCCAACATCTCTTTGACGCGGTCCACCGAAATGAAGGAGAATCAGAAACTCACGCTCACGGGCGATGTGACGCTGACGGCTCCGGTTCTCTCGGAAAGTTACCCGATTCTCCTGCTGGAAATAACAACTGTCGGGCATGCTATTTTTTTAGGAGAAAATACCCTGATTGCCACGTCCGACAGCAAATATCTTGTCGGCTGGTATTGGAACGGGATTACAACGCGGCGGCTGGCCGTGGCAGAGGTGATTTGATGAAACTGTTTGATTTATACAGAATGTTTCAGCAGAATGTCTATTCTCCCCCGTGGGTTGAATGGATTACGACTGTCAATAATGGCTTACAGTCCCTATCATTGATGATTCCAGAAGGAGAAAAAATAACAATTGATTGGGGAGATGGTCTGATAGAAACATTTAGTGGTGCACCCATTGAATATTATACCATTGCACAGCATAGATATCCGACATTCGAAGAGAAAAAAATAAAGGCAATCGGACTCGGATTTGAACACTTGACAACTTTATTTTTTTCTTCACAAAGCAAGATAACATCATTGAATTTATCAAATAATATATTGCTCGAATTTCTTTCATGTGGGGGGGGAAGTCTTACGAATTTGGATATTTCTGCAAACATAGACTTGCAGACGATATACCTTCAACATCACTCTTTGACAAGTGAGTCTATAAATGCAATACTCGCATCTCTTGTTGCGCATGATAAATCAAATGGAATTTGTCATCTCGAAAGCCAAACACCATCCGCCCCGCCAACCGGACAAGGCCTGATTGACAAAGCAACCCTGATTTCGCGCGGCTGGACCATCGAAACCGACTAACTTACACTCAAAAAGGAGAAAAATACTATGTTCAAGAAACTTCTGCTTCTGCTCATTCTCGGAATCGCGTTCGCGGCTCCCGCTGGGGAGAAAAGGATCATCGGCTCGAAGGCCGGAGGCAACCAGACACTCATGCGCGTGGATATCGTGACGAAGATCATCGAATACACCACGAACGGGACGGACTGGTTCCAGCCGCTACTCGCTGAGGCAACAACTTCCAGTGCAGGCCTCATGTCGTCGGCGGATAAGACGAAGCTGGACGGGCTCGGATCCATTCCGGATAATCCACTTGCGGCGAGCGTATCAGAAAGCAATCGAGGATTGCCTATTGTTGTTCTCGGTTCTACTTTTTGGACTGCAAACAATGGCGAATTGCAATCTGCGAAGACTGCTTTAACTCATGCGTGGAATATGGATGGGTTAACGGATTCTATTGGATCAAAGACATTGACAAATGTGGGAAGCGTGTCATTTTCGGACGATGGCATATATAAAAAATGTGCATCAGGATTCAGCGCTTCCGACTATTTAACATTCGAGTCTGGAAGTCTTGCTACTAATGCTTTTAGCGTTTGTTTCAGGTTTTATATGACATCCACAGACATGGGAGATATTTTCGAATTGCCAACGCCTTTCGGAACGCTTTTTGTGTGTCCCTTTGAACCTTCGACAGGGTTTTATTTCGGGCATAGAGTCGATGGACAAACTTGGATTTCAGATGGTGGTTTTTATTTCGCGAATCCTTCTTTGAATAACTGGCATACTTTAATCATTATTTTCACATCAAGAACTTCTTGCACTGTTTATTTAGACGGAACTCTTATGTCTTTAACCCCTAATTCCTGCGGGGGAACAGTAGGGACACGTTCTATAGGGGCTGGAAATGACGGTTATTTTCATGGTAAACTGGACGAATTGTATATCTTCGATAAGGCACTGACAGCTGATGAATGCAGTGCTCTGTATAACTCCGGACTCGGTGCGTTTATTACGCAGGGAGCAGTTCCTACGTATGCTTTCCCTTATCTGTCATCGAGCACTTTGACTGGAGATGAGCTGATATCATACAAAAATCCAGCGGATTCAAAATCATACTATAAATCTGTGTCTGAAATTGTAGGGACATCTCCGGTTTCTGCACAGGCAGCCTCCTATACGCTTGTTCTGGGCGATGCCGGGAAGCTGGTCACGATGAACAACGCGTCTGCCAATACGCTGACGATTCCCCTGAATTCGAGCGTGGCGTATCCGGTTGGCACATGGATTGACGTGTCCAACATCGGCACTGGAACATGCACCATCACGGCGGCAAGTAGCGTCACGCTCAACGGCACGGACGGCGGGACAAAAGACCTTGCTCAGTGGGCTGGAACCAGACTCTACAAAATCGCTGAAAACACATGGATCACGAGGTGACGCATGAACTCGGCAGACAGAATAACGATGATCGGGCTCGTTGAGGAGTTTTCCAATACGAACGAGGGCGCGTTCCTCCGGGAATTCGACTGGAAAGCCGTTCCATTCTGGACTGAATCGGACAAATGTAACGTCGATTCCGGAACTCTGGGTATGTATCACGCGGCAGAAGACACTATCGGGTTGATGGAGGTCTGCGATCCGTCGCTGATTGCGGCCACATACGTGCATGAGCTCCGGCACGCATACCAGAGGCGCAAACTCGGTCTTGTCGGATACCTCCTGAAAAAGTCTGTGCTCCGGTGGATGATCGAGAAGGAAGCCCGGCAGAGCGAAAACGATTTTGAAGCATGGATCAAATCAAAATAAGGGGAGAATATCATGGGAATTGTTGCGATGGAGAAACCTGTCTTCATGCCGCATTGCGAAAACATGAAGGAATGGGACGGAAAAACGATCATGCTGACAGTCAACTGGAGGATCATTTTCGACAATGAGCGGGTTCATTGGGAAATGTGCCTTCCGGAAGGATTCGTTTCTGATGGAGGTTCCATCCCCCGGTTCTTCCATCGCATCTGGACTCCGCTCGGTTATTATCTGCCCTGCTATCTTCCGCATGACGGACTGTATGCCGGGGAACTGGTCCCCCGCGCGGAAGCGGACTATATCCTGCTGGAGCTTTTGCAGGACATGGGAGCCTGTTGGGCGGATCGCAATGCTCAATACTCCGGGGTTCGCGCCGGGGGCGGTTTCGTGTGGGATCGCCACGTCACCGAAGAGGTGGCGAAAGTCCGTTCCTCGATCTTCTGGGAGTATGAGGTGAAACATGCCTGAAAAACAACCGTCAGACCATGACTTACTTGTCCGGATTGATGAACAGACAAAATCAATCAAAGACGACCTTGCCGAACTCAAAAATACTGTTTATGGAGAAAAAGGCTTGAAAGTGCGGGTGCAAAAAATGGAAAGCATTACCCCCGTAGCATACGGAATCGGACTTGTCATTCTTTTTTTTGCGGAACTTTATACAATTTTCAAAAAATAAGGAGAGTTCCAATGTTCGAAAAACTCGTTATCAATTATGCCCCAAGATTCGCGGCATGGATTCTGATCGTGCTGGGGCTTTGTCTGCTGTCCACGTGCGTGACCGGATGTCAAACAAGCGAACAGCTGGTCAAAAATCTGAATAAAAAAAACATTCAGGGCGATGTTGTCATCATCAAGAATGAGGCAACCACAACAGACCCGACAACCGGCTGTCCTACATTTTCATCGATGGTCGCAATAGGAGAATTGTCCAGCGTTGTGAAGGGTTCGAATCTGATACGCTACACGCGAAAAGTTACTCCATCGTGGTATAACAAAGATAACGTTACAGTCGTCGACTCCCTGACAATTTCGCTCGGAGACAACGGCAATATGGCAGATACGATCAAACAAGCACATAACCTGTTGAGTCTGTATCAATCAATGTTTCCAACGCAAGCGAATCCCCCCTCCACTTCGAAATGAGGCATAAAAGAAGGATCGAATCATGAAAAGAATCGTCATCATCGCCTCTGTTCTCACCGCAGTCGTCACCCTGATCGGAACGTCCACCGCCTGTTGCCTTTTCTCCGGGACCAGCGAAGAGAAGGCAGCCGCAAAGCAGGAACTCAAATCCGCTTTGGCGAAAGCTGGAAGCATCGCCTATTCGACTGCCGGCAGGGCGAAGCTGGAGTCGTTTCTGGCCGAGCAAGTCGCCGCCGGAAAGCTGACCGAATCCCAGAAGGCGGAGGCTCTGGCCGCCGCCGATAAGGGGGTTGAAACGTTGACCGCCTACCTGGAATCCGCCAGCAAGTCATCGACCGCTACGACGACAAACACAACTTCCAACACGTCCGGGACGGGCACCGTGCCGACCGCCTCCGCAACGGATACTTCCAGCGGAAAATAACTTCTTGCGTTTTCATTCGGCCCGGAGCATTTCCCGGGCTTTTCTTTTTTTCAGCAAAGATGCAGTCAAAGACTGAAAGCAAAGCCATTATATCTCAAAAATGAACTCAAAAAGTTCTTTTATATCCTCAATGGGTAGCCACTTGTATTCCGGTGGCTTCGTTCATGGATATGTTTCCATCTCACCATTGCAACTCGAGCTTTCGGAGATCGGCGGCGCAT
>CAYWZD010000078.1:0-12094 GCA_964462755.1 uncultured Victivallales bacterium
CCGGTCAGCGCGGAAACCTGACGGTTTTCGATGTTGTTCTGAAGGAACAAGCTGACCTGTTCGCCGCCGAAGTATTTGCCGACGCCCCATGGATCGAGCAGGACCTTGAGTCCCATCTCATGGGCCTTTGCCGTAATTTTCGTGATATTGGGACGCCAGAAATCGAAGTCGAACTCAGTTACCGCGAGAATCACCGTGGTGCATCCGTGATTGAGCATTTCCTCGAAATCCTTTTCCGCATGCTCCACATAGTTGAGCCCGTAGTAACTGACCGCTGTTCTTGTGATTGCCATGTTTCATCTCCTCTTTTATGAAATAGAATTATGATCCGATCTTTTTCAGAATCTCTTCCGCTATTTTCTTTCGTCCGTATTTGGCATCGCCCCAGTCCTGAAAACGGTTCGTCAGCACAATCACGAACCGTTTTTTGACCGGGTCCAGCCAGACGGTCTGCCCGGTCCAGCCAGAATGATACACCGTCTCCGGCGAACATCCTTCCGGGATCATGTCGTCGATCCGGTCCCAGCCGATGGCATGGGGATGCAATCCGTACGGCGAATAGTTCGTGAAACAACACTCCGTAACGCCTTCCCGGAAGACACCGCATCCGCCGGACAGCATCATCCGGGCGTATTTCGCCAAGTCGGCGGCCGTCGAGAAAATGCCCGCGTTGCCGAGAGCCTTCGGAAAATATGCCTGCGCGCCGAAGTCGGAAATCGTTCCGGGATCGGCGTTGATCGTGCGGACCGTCCGGGGCAATCCACCCTCCACGGGACGCGTCCAGCGAGTGTCGTTCATCCGAAGTTTCAGGAAGACACGCTCTTCGACCAGTTCGTCGATCGGGCGGCGGTAGATTGCTTCGACAAGGAACGCCAGCAGAATGTAATTGGTGCAGGTGTATTCATACCGTTCCAGAGGAGCAACCGGGAAATCGACGTTCAGGATGCCGCGCCTCATTTCCTCCGGCGTTCCCGTGTGCGCATATTGAATGTTGACGCCCGAAAGGTGGAGCGCCAGCTGCCGCACGGTCACCGGATGGGGAAGAGCCCCCGTAAATTCCGTCAGATAGTCGGTGAACGGACGGTCCATGTCCAGAAGCCCGTCGGACAGCGCCAGCAGGAGTCCGGAAGTGGTCCCGACCACCTTGGTGACGCTGGCGATGTCGAAAATCGTGTTCATCGTCATGGGAACTTTCTTCGCCCGGTCGGCAATCCCGAATGCCCCGGAAAAGAGATCCTTTTCCATGTCCCCCGCCAGAACGACGGCTCCGTCGATCAATCCCTTTGCAATCTGTTCCTCAATGTTTTTCATGCTCCGCGGAGCTCCATATTATTTTTGAAGAAGCGTACTGTTGCGCACGACGATTTTCGAATCCAGATAGCGGCAGACTCCCCCGGACAATGTTTTGAACTTGATCCTTGTATAGAGGGACTCGAACGCCAGACGCGCCATGTCCTTCACCGGATACGAGACGCTGGTCAGGGTCGGATAGATTTCCGAAGCCACGGGAAGATCGTCGAATCCGGCCACGGCCGCCTCCTCCGGGACCGCAATTCCGAGTTCATGACAAAGATTGATCGTCCGGGTTGCGAAAAGGTCGTGATAGCAGAAAATCCCCAGAGTCCCCTTCCCTTTCTTCTTCAGCAGCTTCCGGATTTCGTTCCGGCATTTGTCCGGTGAATTGTAGTCCGCGCGGACGATACGATTTTCGGGAAGCGAAAAGCCCTGCTCCATCAGCCCCGCGCGGAAGCCGAGCAGACGCTGGTCATTGAGTTTGCCAGACTGTCCGATATAAGCAAATTCACGGATTCCCTGCGAGATCATGTGCGCGGCCATTTTCTGCGCCGCCTTCTGGTTGTTCACCAGCACGGCGTCGGATTCAACGGTTTCTAGGCGGCGCCCCAGCATCACGTAAGGCACCGGAAGCGTGCTGTAAAAGGCCTCCTGCTCGGGAGTGGAAGCCCACGGACAGATCAAAATCCCGCTGACGCCCTGACGACAGAACATGCGGAGGCGTTCGCATTCGGTCTCGAAGTCATAGTTGCTGGAGGCGATGATGAGGCTGGCGCCGACCGAGTGGGCGAATTCTTCCGCATGGCACGCCAGTTTCGCAAAATAGGGACTCTCCAGACAGGTGGCCATGAACCCCAGCAGCATCCGGCTGTTTTCCGGACGGGATTGCGGCATCAGGGAGGCGATCCGGTGACAGCGCCCGGATTTCTCCAGAATGCCTTCCTCTTTCAAACGACACAGAATGCGGAACGCCGTCTTGAGGGAAACCTTCTTTTCGGCGGACAGTTCGCGGGTCGTCATGAAAATGTCGCCCGGCCGCCCCAGCGTTCCGGAGGCCACACCTTCGAGGAGTTCGCGGACAATGTTTTCCGTCTTGACTTCAGGCATTTTTTGTTGTACTTTTGTTATACAATAAATTCTATTTAAGTATAACTATAATCAAACAAAATAATTAATCAAGAGGATAAATGATTTTTTTTGAAAATAGTTTCGCCCGGGGCTTGACAAAAAGAATGAAAGGGATTATAATTAGGTTATGCAATCGTTCGCATTGCCTCAACAAGGAAAAAGAGGGATCAAGTTCAAAATGATAGAACAACCAGTCGGAGGAAAAGAAAAATGAAGAGAAACGGGCGGCTATTCACATTAATAGAACTCCTCGTCGTAATTGCGATTATCGCCATCCTGGCGGGAATGCTCCTTCCGGCCCTGAACAAAGCCAGAAACACGGCACGCGGAATCCAATGCGTCAGCAATCTCAAGCAGATCGGCGGCGGAATGCAATTCTATCATTCCGACTTCAAGAACTATTTTCCGCCGCACAACATGTTCTCAAACAGCTGGGTATGGGGCTTCGCCTGGCATAACGACGCCAACGCGACTCAGAAAAGCAAGACTCTCAAATATCTGCCTTATCAGGTTTTCTATTGTCCGTCTTCCCAAGCTAAATATACAGACAGCATGGGAACACGCCTGAACTCATGTATCTCCGAATATGGATATAACTGGTATATTCTTTCCTGTGTGCTGAAAAGTTCAATTCCGATCAATCTGGGACGCTGTACCGTCCCCTCCCAGCAATACGTGTGCATGGACGCCCGCCAGTCGATCGCCAATCCGCAGGGAGCAGGAATCGTCAACGGCTACAGCACTTCCGTAAGCACCAACCTTCCGGACGGATTCCGCCATGAAAAGAACATCAAGATTCTGTATGCGGACGGTCACGCCGGTAATGTGAGTGTCCCGAATCCGAACGCCCCCATAGGAACCGGAACGGCCCTCGGAATCGGAGACGGTTATCTCCGCAAGAACCCGTCCTACGGCTGGAACATGTTCTTCAATGATGAACGATGAATACAGAATACGGTTTTGTCTCTGAAACATAAAACAAAGGAAGCAAGCAATGAAACTGCCCGCATGGATCGCCGGAATCGTTTTTCTCTGTTCATTACCTCTCTGCGCATTTGAACTCACGACAGGGAAAACGCTCCCCGTGATCGTCCTCCCGGAAAAAGCCGACCCGAGCACCGTTCTGGCCGCGGATGAACTTTCCGGATATGTGAAAAAAGTCAGCGGCAAAACGCTGTCCGTCGTCCGGGGGAAAAGCAATGCGGAAAAACAGATCGTCATCGGCACGCTCGAAACGGTGAAGGACGCGCCTCCCGCCCTGCTGAAAAAACTTCAGGAGGGAAAGAAAAATGACGCCTTCATCGTCGCCGTCCACGGCGACCGTCTATATATTATCGGAAAAAACAAAGCGGCGGAACTCTATGGAACTTATCAGTTTCTGGAAGACAAGCTCGGTGTGCGCTTTCTGAAGGCCGCCACGCCGGAAGACAATGGAGAATATATCCCCCAGAAAACCGACATCTCTTTCCCGGACTTCGAATTCTACCGGGAACCGTGGTTCATCCATCGCCGGCTGGATCAGTGCGGTTCGGCTTGGAACATCATCCCGAAAAACGGCATTTCATGGGCAGTCAGGAACGGCTTTCAGTGTCCGCCGCCCTATGGGGCCCGCCCGGATCAAAATAAGGACTTTGCGGAATTCTTTCTGCCGCGCACCCCGGACGAAGTTCTTTCCGGCGGAGGCGGACACACGACATTTTCCAAGGCGATTCCCTCCTCGCTTTTCAAAACCCACCCCGAATATTTCTCCTTGCTCGATGGCAAACGGACCCTTTTCGACGGCGGACACCAGTGTTACCAGTACTGCATCAGCAATCCGGAGGTCCAGCAGAAAGTCGCGGACTATATCCTTTCGCAAATCGGAAAATACGGAAGCGGCAAGGCCAGCTATCTTTTCGGAATGGCGGACACCTCGGTCGGCTGGTGCGAATGCCCGGAATGCCGCAAGCTCGACAAATCCGATAAATACAATTATCTGAACGTGACCAACCGTTTTCATGCGGTCGTCCAGAAGATTGCCGAAAAAGTGTATGCGAAATGCCCGGATGCGCGTCTTTATGTATGGGCTTACCACACCTACCGGGAAATTCCGAAAGACGTGAAAATCGATCCCCGCATGGAAGTGCAGTACTGCATCCACGGGCGCTGCTACGGTCACAAGCTGGACGATTCGGAATGTCTGCGCAATGTAAAGCAGTATGCGCTCCTGAAAGAATGGCTCAAACTCTCGCCGTCGATCTTCAGCTATGAATATCTGTCGTCAACGCCCCCGCTCTACATGCCGCACGAACGGACGCAGGCGCATGACCTCAAACTCTACAAACAGCTCGGCATGACCGGCTACAAGGAGGAAGCCCCGTTCGAGGACAGCCGTTTTGTCGGAGAGAAAAAAGACGATCCGAGGAAGGACGCATTCCCCTCCTGCTGGCAGTGGCTCTATGTCAACGGCAAACTCCTCTGGAATCCGGACCTGAATGTGGACGAGATCCTCGCGGACGCCGAAAGCAAATATTACGGCGCCGCCTATCCGGTCATGAAAAAATATCATGACCTTCGCCGCAAACTCTGGGAAAACGGGGCCAACTGCATGGGATATCCCACCGGAGACCAGCGCTCCGCCACTCTTCTGAACACGCCCGGAAGCAAAGAGGCCCTGCTTGGATATCTGGCCGAGGCGGAAAAACTTGCCGGAAGCGACAAGACGCTCCTTCACCGGATCGGTCTCGACAAAAAATGGCTGGAGAGATACTGGATCAAGCCGAACGAGGAGCTCAAGTCGAAGTTCGGAAATTCCTTCCGGGCGCCGAAAGCCAACTCAAAAATCGTGATCGACGGCGACAGCAAGGATCCGGCATGGGCCGGGGCTTTCTATACAGATGCGTTCAAGGAAACCTTCACCGACGCTCATGCGGATATCCCCGCCCCTCTCAAAACAACGGTCGGAATCCTTTCCGATGACAAGTATCTCTATTTCCTCATCACCGCCATGGAACCCCAGCCGGGCAAACTCAAAGCCGTCGCCGAAAAGGACGGTCCCGTCTGGGGAGAAGACGGCATGGAAATCTTCCTCTATCCGCCCACCGCCGCCAATACATATTATCAGATTGCCGTCAATTCGAAAGGAACCGTCTTCGATGCCATTTGTCCGGGCGCCAATGCGAAATACGACCTGGGCGCGGAAGTCAAAACAAAGGTCCTGAACGACCGCTATGTGATCGAACTCAAGGTCCCTGCCGACAAGATCGGACCGTTCGAGCGCGGCGCTCTCTGGCGCATCCATTTCGCCCGGAACCGCAAAATCAAGGATGATGGATTCGCCTCGAACTACTCCATCGATGGGACAGGCTATCACGATACCGTCGCCTACCGTGCGCTGGAGATCGGCTCTCCGTATCTCCGCAACGGCTCCTTTGACGACATCAAGGACGGCAAGGCGCAATTCTGGATTACGAATAAGAATGTTGAATTCGTGAAAAACGGAAACGGCTTCGCACTCCATTATGAAAACGGCGGGACATGCTATCAGCTTCTGACCGATCCGGCACTCTGGCAGAGCAAATCGCCCCGGAAGATTTCCGTCTCCCTGAAGGCGTCCGGCGCAAAGACGCTGAACCTGAGTTTTCTCCGTTACACGGACACGCCCGACTCCA
Source organism: uncultured Victivallales bacterium (assembly GCA_964462755.1). GTDB lineage: Bacteria > Verrucomicrobiota > Lentisphaeria > Victivallales > UBA1829 > SIG94. The sequence continues at coordinate 6,072 of CAYWZD010000078.1, forward strand.
AGGCGAAAAACGGCTACACCCGGAAATTCCTGCCGACCGTGAAGGTTGCAGAATTCAAACTGGAAAAGGAACCGAAAATCTTCACGGCTGAATACACGATCGCACCCGATGAATGGGCCGGACTTCTTCTGCAATCCTACTTTGAATTCACGGTGGACGACGTCTCCGTTAAACTGGTCAAATAATAAAAGTGAATTGAATTCATGGAAAATCATTACGACTTCCGGAAACGCCTCGACGCAGTTCATAAACCGAATATCGTCGATCTGACGAAAAAACAGGAGTCCGGTGAAACCCGGCTCGACGCCTCCTGGACAATCACCTTCGACGGACCGCCCGTGGAAGGAAGCGCCGCATGGGATCTGCGCGATTTCTGCGAAGTCAGCCTTGGATTTTCCCTTCCGGTCGGAACGGCGGACAACAACGTCGTCCGGCTGGAGGAAGTTCCCGGCGACAAGGGGTTCGACTGGGAAATCACGCCCGATTCCATCACTCTGCGCGGCAACGCCCGCCGGGGAGTCTACTGGCTGGAAGATACGATCAAACTCCGGGAGGCCCCTTTCCTGAAACAGGGGTCCGGGCGGCGCGATCCGATCTTCACCCCGCGCATGACCCATTCCGGCTGGGGACTCGATCTTTTCCCGGACTCGCATCTGAACGCAATCGCGCACGCCGGATTCGACCACATCCTGCTGTATGTGAACGGCGTCGACCAGACCACTTTCGGTCACCTGGACTTCAACGACGTCATCCGCCGCGCGGCAAAATTCGGGCTCGGAGTGTATTTCTACAGTTATCTCAACAGTTTCAAACATCCCTCCGATTCCGACGCGGAAGCATTTTTCGACCGCAATTTCGGAGAGGTCTTCAAGAATTGCACAGGCGTGAAAGGCCTGATTCTCGTGGGAGAATCCTGCCAGTTCCCCAGCAAGGACCCGCGGGTTCGTCCGGGACCTCCTGGAGGCGGCGCCTGCCAGATCGTTGCCGATCCGAGAGCCGTCCCCGGATTCTTTCCCGCGGACGACTATCCGCAATGGCTCGACGCGGTCAAGAAGGCCGTACGGAAATATCAGCCGGACGTCGATGTCGTCTTCTGGACCTACAACTGGGGCAGCTGCGACAAAGCTCTCCGCCTTGCGCTGATCGATAAACTTCCATTGGATATCTCGCTGGAAGTCACTTTCGAAATGTATCAGAAGATCCCGTATGAAAACCATCTCATGCGCGTGCCGGACTACACGATCACCTTCCCCGGTCCCGGCGACTACTTCACCAGCGAAGCCGAAGCCGCGGCCCGCCGCAAGCTCCCGCTCTACACCATCACCAACACCGCCGGAGCCACATGGGACTGCGGTGTCCTGCCCTATATTCCCGTTCCCCAGCAGTGGTTCAAACGTTTCCATTCCATGCTGGAGGCACACCGGAAATGGAACTTGACCGGCATCATGGATTCCCATCATTACGGCTGGTTTCCGGGTCCCGTCGCAGAAAGCGCGAAGTGGTGTTTCTGGTCCCCGGAGACAGCCCCGGAGGAAATTTTGCGGAAGATCGCACAGCGCGACTTCGGCGCGGACGCCGCGGAAAAGGCGATCAAGGCATGGCAGTTCTGGAGCGACGCCATGAACTCGTTCACACCCGGGTTCGACGACCAGTGCGGACCGCTCCGCATCGGTCCGAGCTATCCTTTCATCTTCCAGCCGATCCTGTATCCCTACACGGAACAGAAAATGGTATTCCCCTACGATCCCCATGCCTATCGCGGCTACAAGCGCGGCATTCTCATGGAATTCTATCAGCCGGAACACGTGGGAGGACATACCAATATCGGACGCCGCATTCATGAAGACATCCGTCTGATGAGCCATGCCCGCGATCTCTGGGGCCAAGGAGTGAAATGCATGGACGAAGCGCTTGCCATGGTCCCGGAAAGCAAACGGGAAGAAGCGGAGTTCCAGGCCAACATCGGGAAATTCTTCCATCATACGCTGCGGACGCTGGTCGGCATCAAGCGCTGGTGGCTCCTCAACAAGCGTCTGGAAATCGAATATGACTTCGATGCCGCGCGCGCAATTCTCGATGAGATGGAAGCCATCGCGCGCGATGAAATGGAAAATGTGAAGGATACCATTCCGCTGGTCGAAAAGGATTCACGCCTCGGCTGGGAACCCACCATGGAATACGTCACGGACAGAAAACGTCTGGAATGGAAACTGGAACGGCTGAACGTCTTCCTGAACGCCACCCTGAAGGCCTATCGGGCAACCGTCGGAAAACAGCAGTGACGGGAAAGGAAATCCTCTTCTGAAACGATTCCCGTGTTATTTTGTTTCAGGAGGGGAATGCTTTTTCTTGCGCAATGAATCGAAGAGGAAAAAGAAAACACCGACCAGCGCCGCACAGACCGTCGCGGTCGAATAAAGAATCGGCGTCAGGGAGGAAATGCCGGGATCGGTGCCGAAGGCGTTCAGGATCACTTCCGTAACTTTGTCGCGCGTTCCGAGTCCGCCCGGCGTCACCGGAACCACGGACGCGGTGTTGCCCAGCGCTCCCGCAAGGAAAGCCGCCCCCGGATCGGGGACATGCCCGGAGATCCCGAGCATGATGAAAAACACCCCCAAAAGCAGAAGAGGGTGGATCACCAGCAGACTCATTAGAAATGTGCGGAAGAGAATCCAGCCTTCTTTCCGGCACATTTCCACAGAGGCCAGAATGCGGCAAATTCTTCCTTTTGCGAAACCGTCCACCTTCCGGAGACAGAATGCCAGCGGTTTGAACTGGAAAATGATGTCCTGAAAAAACAGGACCAGCCCACCCATAACCCCCGCCGCGCAGACTGCAAGGCAAATCAGGACCAGCATCCGGATTTCCGGATTGAATTTCAGGATTCGCCGGAAGCAGACAGCCGCGATGATGAGAACCAGCGGAAACAATCCCAGCATCCCGACGACGCGGTCGATGAAAATGGTGGTCACGCCTTCCAGCTTCCGGCCGCTCTCCGTTTCCCGCGTCAGGAAAGCCGCCTTCAGCAGATCGCCGCCCACCGCGCCGCCGGGCATGAAAAGGGAAAACATCGTCCCCTGATAGGTCAGGGACAGACAGCGGTAAAATGAAAGGAAAATATTCTGTCCTTTCAGCAGCATTTGCCAGCGCCACGCGGTCAGGGCGATCTGGACGATGATGCAGAGGAATGCCGCGCCGAAACCGAAGACCAGCCCGCGTACGGTCAGGTGACTCATCTGTCCGAATTTCATGCCGCTGATCACCCACCAGAGAAGAAGACACGCCACCAGCATCCGCAGAACGAGGGAAACATATTTATTTTTCAGAAATCTCATATCAGCTCTCCGTGGGTTCCGGCGCACGCCGCCGGAGTCCTTCATAAATGGCGACCGCGGTGGAGTTTGCCAGATTCAGACTGCGGTAAAACTCTCCCGGCATCGGAATGGTATAGAAAAATTCACCATAACGATCGTGAATCGACTGGGGCAATCCGGAACCCTCGCTGCCGAAAACCAGATACGAGCCGTCCTCCATCGGACAATCCCAATAGCTCTTTTTCGCCTTGGTCGAATAAAAATACATGTGCGCGGGAGACTCTTTCTGTAAAAAATCCTCCCAGGATTCGTGAACCACATAGTCGACATGCTTCCAGTAATCCATGCCGGAACGCCGGACATGGCTGTCGTCCAGAGAAAAAGCAATGGGCTTGACCAGATGCAGGCGGCATCCGGTGCAGGAACAGATTCTGCCGATATTTCCGGTATTCTGCGGAATCTCGGGGGCGACCAGAACGACGTGAAAAAGAGGATTCATCTTCGTTTCAAGGCTCCGTGTTCAGCAGACGGTTCAGGACGGCGGGATAATTGTTCCCTTCGAGGGTGCCCATCCCCGCGAGCGGATAACCATGCGTGATGCTGTCGCCGAAACAGACGATGCATCCACCGGCAATATGATGATGCAACAGGGCCTGATAGACCAGCACGGCGAGAAGACGGTAGCCCTCTTCGGTGAGATGTGCACCGTCCTTCACATTGGAGTTGGCCTCGTTGCGGATCAGGCTGTCCTTTCCGGGGCCGACATTTCCCACGGTGTGAAGAATCTTCGAAACATCCAGCAGCGGTTTGTTCAATGAGACGGCGACATCCCGCATAGCCTGAACATAGCGGTCAAGGATTGCGTTCAAATCGGTATCCGTCGGCTGGTTGAACTTGTAACGGACAATCATCTCGGGCGCATACACCGGCGGGGAAGTCACGAAAAGAAGCTCCGCTCCGGCATCCGCAACGCGGGCGGCAATCTTCCGGAGGTTGTCCGAATACACCTCGACGCTGTTGAGCGCGGCCGGGTTGACGGCGTCGTTCGCACCGCACTCCACGATGACGGTGTCCGGCTTGTGCCGCAGGACGTCACGCTCCATCCGCCGAAGCATGGCGCTGCTGCTGTCGCCGGGATATCCGGCATGAATCACGGTATGTTTCATCTTCAAAAATCATCTCCGGTTGGGAGTCCGCCGGATTCCCGCGCGCTGAAAAGACGTGGAGAGGAAACGACGCGGGAACAGAGAATTTTCTTTTCCCTCCGCCGTCCGTCCGCGGGTTCATCGATCCGGGATTGCGCGCTGCCGCCGGCGGCTCCGCTTTCAAAAACTTGTTAATATATTACGCAAAGCACATGGTTTCAACTTGAAAAGTAAAAATTAACAGCTAGATTATAGATTTGAAAATGTGGCGGGCTTATTCGGGTTGTTTTTTTTCTCGAACCGCTTCGTCCAAAGGGGTGTTGTTCGGACTATGATCAAAGAAAAAAAAATGCATTTTGAATTTTCGTGCGGACGGCTTTTCAGACGTCTCGGCGTTCTGACCGCTTTTTCCGTTTTCCTCCTTCTTTTCTCTTCCTGCGCTTCCACAGACAACAATGACCGTACTCTCGAAGAGCTCGTAGGTTACATGTCCAACAAGGTCGGCGGAACCTATTCAGGCAAGATGTTTGTTCCTCCCGTGAAGGCCATGGACGGCGTTTCCATGCAGCTGGAAGGCCGGGATGTCGTCTTCTATAAATACGATACGAAACTGGCAAAACAGCGCAAAAAACTGGAGCAGATTGAAAAATCCGGACAACTTTATATCAACGGAATCCGGTTTCCCGCGCTGGTCAACGGCTCTTTCGTGATGATCGCCCATGACACGAACCTCAAGAAAAAGGAGTTGACCCAGGCCTTTAAAGATTTTTGATTGATCCCTCATGATTTTATCGATCGTTTAACCGAAATCCATATCATTCCATTCGAAAGGAAAAACAAATGGCAAAAACCAAAACCGTATCCAAGACCCCGAAATATGTGTATCTCTTCGGGAAAGGCATCTCCGACGGCGATGCTTCCATGAAGAATCTTCTCGGCGGCAAGGGCGCAAACCTCGCTGAAATGGCAAAACTCAATCTGCCCGTTCCCGCCGGCTTTACCATCACCACCGAATGCTGCGTCGACTACTTCAAAGGCGGCATGAAATATCCGGCAGGGCTCGAAAAGACCGTGATGGACGCCCTCAAACAGGTCGAAAAACTCATGGGAATGAAATTCGGCGATCCGGTCAATCCCCTGCTCGTCTCCTGCCGTTCCGGCGCCCGGAGCTCCATGCCCGGCATGATGGAAACCGTCCTCAACGTCGGCCTCTCCTCCAAGACCATCCCCGGCCTGATCAAGAAAACGGGAAATGAGCGCTTCGTCTATGACGCCTACCGCCGCCTCATCATGATGTATTCCGACGTCGTCATGGAAAAAGCCGAAGGCATCGAACCCGCCGACGGCAAAGGCATCCGCAAGCATCTGGACGACCAGCTCGCCGCGCTCAAGAAAGCCAAAAAATACGCCTCCGACACGGAACTGACCGTGGCCGACCTCAAGAAACTCTGCGAAGATTTCAAGAAGACCGTCAAGAAAAACCTCAAGAGCGAATTCCCCGATGATGCAGAAAAGCAGCTCTGGGGCGGCATCGGCGCCGTCTTCAAAAGCTGGAACGGCAAGA
>CAYWZD010000079.1:0-12019 GCA_964462755.1 uncultured Victivallales bacterium
GCAAAAACAAGGGACTGACCCCCGAACAGGCCCGTGACTGGCTCAAGGATACCTGCGTGTTCTCCGCCGCAATGGTCTGCGCCGGAGATGCCCACGGCTATGTGGCCGGCGGCGGGAATCCGAAGGGATACAACCACAACACGGCCGGCAAGACGCGTCCCGCGCTCCAGCTGTTCAAGACCGCTCCCGGCATGAAATCCGCCTCCGCCTGCTTCATCATGCAGATGCCCGATCCGAAGTGGGGCTTCAACGGCGCTCTCTTCTATGCGGATTGCGGCCTGAACATCAATCCCGACGCCGACCAGCTCGCCGAAATCGCGGTGGCCACGGCCCGGACTTTCAAAATGTTCACCGGCGAAGAGCCCAAGGTCGGCATGATCAGCTGCTCCACCAAAGGTTCCGCGCATGATCCCATCATCGACAAGGTGATCGAAGCGACCGCGAAGGCTCAGGCCATGGCGCCCGAATTCGAGATCGACGGCGAACTCCAGTTCGACGCGGCCATTCTTCCCGAGATCGCGGCGAAGAAGGCTCCGAACTCCAAGGTCGCCGGACACTGCAACGTGCTGATTTTCCCGGACCTGAACTGCGGCAACAGCATTTACAAGGCCACGGAACGTCTGGCCGGCGCAACCGCGATCGGACCGCTGGTGCAGGGACTCCGCAGACCCTTCAACGATGTTTCCCGCGGCTGTTCCGCCGACGATATCGTGGACTGCGCATGTGTCGCCGCTATCACCGAGTGGGTCGGCTGATTTCCGGGTCCCGGCGGATTCCGGAGGCGGATTTTCCTGTGAAATTCCGTTTCCGGACCCGGCGCGCGGCGGGATTTCCGCCGCGTTGGCCCGGTGCGTTCCGCTGAACGTCCCGGACGAGGATGAATGTGAGTTTTCCGCTTTTGATTTTCGCGGAAACAGGGAGGCTTGATGAATCCGGCTTCGTTCGTGATAACGATTGAGATTTGCGCCATGGTTCTGCTGGTGGTGGTTTCGGCCTTCTGTTCCAGCGCGGAAATGTCTTTGTTTTCGTTGAGCCGTCCCAAGGTGCTCTCCTACAAGGACGATCCGTCCTCTGTCAAACGCCGCATCTGGCAGCTGATGTCCGGACAGCATAAGACTTTGATTACGATCATCTTCTGCAATATGTTCGTGAACAGCTGCGTCTCGATGCTGAACGATGAAGTGTTGGAGAATCTGAAACTGTCTCCCACCTTGACGCTGATCGTTTCGAGCGTGACGGGTATTGTCATCCTGCTGCTTTTCGGGGAAATCAGCCCCATGACCGTGGCTTACGTCTATGCTGAAAAATGGTCCGCCTACGTGGCGACGCCGGTTTTCATCGCCCGGAAACTGCTTTCTCCCTTGACCTCCATTGTGGAGAAGCTCTGTGACAAGTGCATGAACCTCATGGGCCGGGCCGCCCCGGTCGGCCTTTCGCAGGAGGAATATCTCTCCTTCATCGACCTCTCCTTCGAGCGGGGAACCTTCACGAAAGAGGAGGCCAAGCTCATGAAGGAAACATTCGCCCTTCGCAGCAAGAGCGTGGAGAGCGTCATGCGCACCCGGACGGAACTGCATTTTATCTCCAGAACCGCTTCCCCCGCCGAGATCAGCCGGACGATCCGCGAACATTCCCAGGCGTATCTGCCGGTCACGGGAGACGGACGCTTGGACACCGCCGACGCCATTCTCTCCGCACGCACCTTTTTCGCTCTGACGCCGGAGGAACGCGTCCATTGGCAGACTTCGCCCTGTGTGGATTCCAAAGCCCTTTTCATTCCGGAAAAGACGACGCTGGAGAAGGCCCTCCGGACCATGAAGAAAACCAACGCCAACGCGGCGCTGGCGGCGGATGAATACGGCGCCGTGTCGGGCGTCATTACCCGGGAGGATATTTATTCCGAGCTGACCGGGCGGTCCGTCGAACTGGACGCCCAGCCCGTCCTTGACCTGGTCAAGATCGGAGAGAACCGGTGGATTTTCGACGGCCTTGCCACCTTCGACTTCATGAAGATGGCTCTCTCCCTGAACGTCGATCCGGACCGCTTCAGCGCCACCACCCTCAACGGCGTTTTCTGTGAATTGCTCGGGGCGATTCCCCAGCAGGGAGACAGCGTTTCCTTCGACAATGTCACGATGTTCGCCAGCGCCGTTTCCCGCAACCGGGTGACGCGCATGCTGGTGACTCTGGAGGCGCCCGGCGTCTTTGACGGCGGGACGGGGAAGGAGGCCGCGCAATGATTTTATATTTTTCTCTGGCCGTCCTTTTTATTTTCCTCCAGGGCTTTTTTTCCGGGATGGAGACCGGAATGGTGTCTGTTCTCCGTCCCCGCGCCGAGCATGCGGCCAAGCAGGGAAGCCGGGCCGCGCGGCGGGTGGTGTTTTTCCTGCATCGTCCCGGAATGATGATCGCGACCGCCCTGATCAGCGTCAACATCAGCGTCGTGATGGCTTCGCTGATGACCAAGAAGTTCGTCGAGAGCTGCCATTTTTCCGGCAGTGCCTCCCTCTTCGTTTCCAGTTCCGTGCTGAGCGTGCTCCTGCTGGCCACGGAAATTGTCCCGAAAAACTGGTTCCGGGAAGCCGCGTTTACGCGCTGTTCCCGCTTCATCTATGTCTTTTATGCGGCTTATCTCCTGCTTTATCTGCCGGTCCGGCTCTTTGCGGCGTTCACCGGATTCCTGAGCGCGATGGTCGGCAGGATGCATACGGAAAAGGCCAGCGAGCCGAATGTGGCCATGCGCGAGGACTTCCGGCTGTTTCTCCGTGAAAGCTGCACTTACGGTTCGGTGGACGAGGGGACGGCCTCCATTCTCGACCGCGCGATGGATCTCCCCGGAATGCTGATTCAGCGGATCATGATTCCCCGGAACGACGTTCCCGAAGTTCCCTCTTCCATGTCGATCCGCGAGGCGTTCAACTTCTGCCGGAAATACAATGTCACCAAGGTGCCGGTCTATCTGGACGGCAAGGGGGCGGAACATGAATGGTGCGGGGTATTCAATATCTACGACGCCATTTATTCGGTCGACGAGGACAAGTGGAGCGGGCTTTCCGTTTCGAATTGTTCCACCCGCCTTTACTTCATCGAGGAAAATCTGAGGCTGGGCGAGCTGATGGAACGGCTGCGTTTCCGCCGGATCGCGTTTTTCGTCGTTCATGACAAAGACCATAAACAGTGCGGCATCGTGCGGCCGGAGGATCTGGCCGCCCTGTTGTTTGAGAACTGATCGGACATTTTGAAATTTGGAACGATAACCCGTGAATAATGATAGAAACCAATGACGGAAAGGAAAAAAAGAAAATGTCTATGGAAAGCGCAAGAGCCTTTTGTGTGAGGATGATGAGCGACGAGGATTTTCGTGCGGCGCTCGGCAATGTGAAATCGACAGCGGAGATTGACAAACTGGTTTCCGCGGAGTACAGTTTCACGAAGCCGGAATTTGCCAAGGTCATCGGGGAGTTCGTCGGACACAAACTCGAAGAGGGCGAGCTGGAAAAACTCGTCTGCGGCTTCTATGAGGAACAGATGGCCGCGGGCAATTCGGATGTCTGCAACGTGGTCATCGAATGGCTGGGAACGCTGGGAAATTAATTTGTAAATTTGTAAGTTTGTGAATTTGTAAATAGATTGATCGGGCGGCTGGTCGGTCCATTTGTAGAAAACGAATGGATGTCTTTTGTGTGTTGGTCTTCTGCCTTGCCGCGGACCCATGATTCCCGGTTTTTTATTTACAATTTATAAATTCATCAACTTACAAATTCAAAAACTAACTCCGGGGGTTTTATGCGGAAGAGATTGCATTTTTACGGTGCGGCGCTTGCCGTGGTCTGTCTGGCTGCTGTTCTGGTCGCCTGCGGAAAGAAGTCGCCGTTGAAAGCGGTTCCAGAGGTGAAATCCGAGGCGGCCGCGCCCGGAAAAACGCCGACTCCTCCGCAGCCGAAACCTCAGCCGAAACCGCAACCGGCGGTGAAAGACTCCGAGGAGGGCTCCCTGAAGGTCAAATTCTCTTCTTCAGAACAGAAGGAAACCCCGTCCGCCGATCAGGAAGAGGACCCCGATGTGATGGTGCTCGATGCCAACGATCCCGGAGCAAAGGAAAAGAGTGCGGCGATTTCCCGGAAAGAGGCGGAGGCGCGGAAAGCTCTCCGCACCAAGCGTCCGGAGAATTCTCTGGCGGAACAGCTTGCTCCCCTGAACGACGGCAAGGTGATCCGGTGGGCTCCGAAATGGGTTTCCGGCGGTACGGGAGGCGTGCGGCTCCCCGCCTGGGCGGCAAGCCGCGACCACAGCGTGATTGTTTTTGTGGAACTTCTGGGCGAAGCGGAGGGTCCGTTCAGCTCCCGTCTGGTGGTATATGACACCCATACCTGGACCATTCTGCTGGTGCATCATCTCATGAAGGTGAATGTCTGTTCGGCCGCCTTCACGAAAAGCGGCTATCTGGGCTTGATGTGCCACGGGCAGGAGGCGTTCAAGACCCGGGACGAACTGCTGCTGATCCGTCTCCGGGACGGCGCTTCCCTTGCAAGGGCGTCCGTGCCGGACGGGGAGAGAATCTACACCGACTTCCAGGACCGTTTCTATGTGGTCCGCCGGGAAAATTCGCCGGATGCGAACAAGGTCAAGGTGCTGGAAAATCTCTTTCCGGACAAGCCCGCCAAAAAGGTGGAACGGGAGATGGAAAGTGTGAATGCTTCTCCCTTCATCGCTTTTTCCGATGACGGAGAAAAGATATATTTTGCAGGCGGCAGGGCGCTCGAGATTTTCAAAAGTTCCGACCTCCGTCCGGCATCGTCCGTTCCTCTTCCGGAAAACTTTGCGGTCTGTTCCGTTCTGGCGGTCGGGCCTCAAGCCGTGATTATTGCTCCGCGTCCGGAAACCCGGGGAAATGCGGTCCGGGTCATGAACGGACAGGTCCAGTCTTTCGGGGAACCGTCCGGAGGTGTTCTGGCTGCGCCGATTCCGCCGGAGGGTCTATTTTATGCCATGATGAACCGGAAGGGGAAGGTGACCCTGACGGCATTGTCCACTCTTCAGGAGAAGGATTCTTTCTTCCCGGAAGCGGTGGCGCCGCGAACTACAGGCAATCCGGAAGCCATCTTCACATTCCCCCATGTCAAATGCCTTGCCGTCCTGGATGCGTCCGGTTCGTTTTATCTGATTTACAAGGATCCGAGCGGAAGACGTTTCCGGAAGGAAATATTGTTTTCGGCCAACAGGGAATGAGTTGGAGAGTTTGTAAGTTGGGGAGTTGGAGAGTTGGGAATCAGGGAGAATATACAACCTGCAAAATGTTCTCCGGACTTGAAACAGCCGTCTTGGACTGCTATATTCTACAACTACCAGAATTGACCCCGTCCGCGGGGAAATGACATAAGACAGGAGATGCATGAGATTATGAAGGTGAATCGAGGAAACCTGATGTTGTTGGGAATCGTTCCGCTTCTAGCGGTGTTCTGCCCGGCATGCACCGACCTGTTGAAGCTGGAACCGCAGGAACCGGCCGATATGACTGTTCAGGAACTGGTTGTGAAGATGAATAAGGCGACCGACCCGAAAGGGGCTTACCGCCATTGCAAATCGTATGTCATGAAACAGGATCTTTCGACGATCCGTTCCGGGACGATGGATAACTGTTCGGTGCAAGTCAAGTTCAAGGCTCCGAACCGGATACGCATCACCACCTTCCGGGAAGGCCGGGCGACCATTGCGGATATTTACAACAACGGTCAGGCATGGAAGGTCGACTGCGTCATGGGAAGAAGCACGAAAGTCACCGGACTGGGGCTTGCGCTTGTGGAAATCTTCTCCCAGATGGCCAATCCCTCCATGGACGCCACAAAGATCTTCAAGAAAGTCACCATCGACATGAGTTCGGAGACCGGCAGGAAAACTTACCGTCTGATCTGCGATCCGTGCAAGGATGGAATCGCCCCCTATGTCTTTTATATCGACGGCACAACGTTCCTGACCACTTATTTCGAAACGATCATGTATATCAATGAATCGGAATACCTTTATGTGAACACGCCGAATGCCTACGAATGGTTCGGGGAGATCCGGATTCCCACCACCTCCACCGTCCAGTTGATGGATGTGATCAACAATTCCAAGGTTACCGAGTTCGCCATCAATGTCGAGATACCCGATTCCGACTTCCTCCCTCCTGTGCCGTTTTCTCATCGGGCGCAGGTCCTGATGGATGTGCAGAGAGCTTCCGGCGCGATTCAGGAACCCTCCGCGGGAAAAACGGCCGCAACCGCAAAGAAAGAGAAAAAATGAAAAGTGCTTTTGAACTGGCTCTCGAACGGACAGGCGGCAAACTGACCGACCTTTCCGAGGAAAAGAAAAATAAAATTTCCGAACTCGACCGCTATTACAAATCCAAAATCGCTGAAGCGGAACTTTCTGCGCAGCAGCGCATTGCGCGCGAACAGGACCCCGCCAAAGTCGAAGACATCCAGGCCTCGCTCGTCACCGAGATCGCCTCTTTCCGCGATAAATGCGAACGGGAAAAGGACGCGGTCCGCAAAGCATGACGCTTCCGGTGCGGGAAGAGGGCAGCGCAGACGCAAGTCTCTGATGAACGCCAACTTACGGACGCAGCTATGGAAATCTATCTTGACAATGCGGCCGCCGTGCCATGCAATCCGCGGACGGCGGAACGCTTCGCTTCTTTCCTGAAGGAATTTCCGGGCAATCAGGAGTCCATGGGATTCCATGGAAACTCCGCGCGCCGGGTTCTGGATCAGGCGTCGGAGAAGACCGCCCGTTCTCTGACCGGCACATTTGACGCCTCCCTGCTGTGGGCCAATTCCGGTACGGAGGCATTGATTGCCGGAGTCGAGGCCGCCTGCCGGGTTCGCGGCGGGAAAGGAATGATCGTCACGACCCCGCTGGAACATCCCGCGCTGGATGGTGCGCTCCGCCGGTCGGCGCAGCGGCATTCCCTGTCGGTGGAAGTCTGTCCGGCCTCCCGCCGGGGCATCGGCCCGGAACAGCTGGAACCGCTGTTGAACCCGGATACCGTGATTCTGGCGATTCATCATGTCCAGAGTGAAACCGGGGCTGTGACCGACCTGAAAGCCGTCCGTGAACTGCTCGACCGCAAAGCTCCGCGGGCTCTGTTGCTGGCGGATACCATGCAGTCGGCGGGAAAACTGCCTCTTCCGTGGCAGGAAGCCCGGATCGATTTTGGTTTTCTCTCCGGACAGAAGCTCGGCGCGCCCAGCGGAGCGGCGGTTTTCTGCGTCCGCGAACATGCAAAGACTCTGCTTTCCCTCCGTTCCAAGGAACATCTGGCGGGACGCTGTGTTCCCGCCGCCGCTCTCACGCTGGCCGATTGTGTTTCCGGAGCGGTCGCAGGGATGCCCGACAATATCCGCCACGCCGCGAATCTCAAGGAGATTCTTTTCCGGGAGCTTGCCCGGAATTCCGTCGCCTTTCAAAAGACGGTTCCGGACGAGTCGGCCTCCCCGTATATTTCCCACTTCCTGATTCCTCCTTATCAAGGCGCAATCCTGACCCGGGCTTTGTATGAACACCGGATCAGCGTGGCTCCGGGCAGTGCCTGCGAGTCGGAGACGCCCGGAGGTTCGAAGGCCCTGAAAGCGATGGGGTTTTCCGGAAAGGACAGCTTCTGTGCGCTCCGGGTTTCCACCTGGCTGGAAAATACACCGGAAGAAATGGCGCTTTTCGCCCGTGCCCTTGCGGATTGCATCGCCCGTTATTGATGCAAAACCAAAAGTCATTCTCTCTGTTTTTGGCTTGTGTTTGGCAGAAAAACAAACCTGAGCTTGGCAGAAAACCACTTTGAATTTTCTTTTTCCGATTCCATAGTTATGGCAGGAACCATACTATTCAGGAAGGAGAATCTGAAATGGAACGTTTGAAGAAAATCGGAGAAGTGCGCAAATTTTCCTCGTCTCAGGTGAAGTCATCCCGGCTCGGCATCGGGTTCGAAAAACTGGATCGCGGGGTGTTCGATCCTGAAAAGGCGTATGACCCGGTGGCGGAACTTGGGGTCAAATGGGTTCGAATCCAGTCCGGCTGGGCACGCACGGAGAAAGCGAAGGGCGTATACGATTTTACATGGCTGGACAGCATTGTCGACAACCTCTGCCGGCGCGGACTTCAGCCGTGGATGTGCCTCTGCTACGGCAACGGAATCTATGACGCGGACGCCGCGAAGGTCTTCGGCGCGGTAGGGTGTGTTCCGATCAAGAATGACGAACAGAAAAAAGCCTGGCATAAATATGTGGCCGCCCTCACGGCGCACTACCGGGGCAGGGTCCTGTGGTATGAGGTCTGGAACGAACCCGACGGATTCTGGTGCTGGAAGCACGGTCCCAGCGGAACCGAATACGGCGAATTCGTCAAGGTCACGGCATCGGCCGTCAAAGAGGGGGATTCCTCCGCGAAAATCATCGGCGGATCGCAATGCATGCGCGACCTGAAATGGCTGAATGAAGTGTTTTCAACCGGGGCGGCCTTCGTCATGGACGCCTATACTTATCACAGTTACGACCCGGATGAGACAGGCGGATATCAGATCGTCCCCGCGTTGCGCGCGCTATGTCATGCCTATAACCCGAAACTTGAGATCATTCAGGGCGAGACCGGCGCACAATCCCGGAGCGACGGCTGCGGCGCTATGGCCAAAGCCGCATGGACGCCTCTACGGCAGGCGAAATTTCTGGTCCGGCATACCGTCTCCGACCTTCTCGAAGGGGTGATGTTCTCCTCGTATTTTTCCAGCATGGACATGATGGAGGCCCTCAACGGGACTGTCGGCAACAAGGCCAGCTATATGGATTTCGGCTACTTCGGCGTCCTGTCGGCGGAGTTCGATGAGAACGGCGTGGCAACCGGGCAATATACGCCGAAGCCCTCCTATCGCGCCCTCCAGACTCTTGCCTCTGTTTTCCGCGAAGAATTCACGCTCGCGGAACTTCCGATCCGCTTCCTGGGCGGAGAGTCGAGGCGGCTGCTCCGTCAGGATGAATCCGGAAACGACCTTCTCTGCGGCGGTTTCCGGAAGCCCAACGGGTCATCAGCCTTCACCTTCTGGAAGCCCGTGGAACTCCTGACGACCTCGTTCGAATCGACCGTCTCTCTGCAGACCGCCGCGCTTCCCGGAGAAATCCGGCTGATCGACCTGCTGGACGGCGGCATCTATGAATTTCCGAAGGAAATGATCGAGGACGACGGCAAAGGCTTCCGCCGTCTTGTGAATATTCCGGTCCGGGACTATCCGCTTCTGCTGGCTTTTGGTGATTTTGAATGATGTATGCTGTTTTAAATCAATGAATTTCAATTTTTCAGGTATTCTACATGCCTGAAAATGGAGAGGCATTGGATTCCAGAGATGCTTTGAACGGACGGATATGGAGGGGATTCTGATGCGGTGCTTCTTCCCCCTGGATTCCAAAGAGTTTTTTGGGGATTGAAAATGTAACGATTCGGGGTCCTTTGTCCGGTGGAAAAGCGACGGCGTAGTCCAGCGACGGGCCGTGATCGACAATGGTATATTCGGCATTCATCCCTGTCATACTGTCTTCAAGAGGATATGTTGCATGGACGCCTTCACCGGCAATCAGCCCCCACCAGCTCGGATAGAAGTCTTCCCGATGGTCATCGGTTGCCCCGATGTAATCCCTGCCGACCTTCCAGTTCACCGTTTCCGCCCCGCCCTTTTTCTGGCTGGGATGCAGCACGAGTCCGGTCAGAAGGACCGTTTGCTGTCTGAGCGGATAATTGAGGTCAGGATGGAGATTTGCCACATAAACCCGCAGAGTCTGTTCCTGTCCGTCGACCAGCACCTTCAAGTCATCCTGCCGGGAACCGAACACGCCTTCTCCGAACACCAGATCCGGCATGGCTTTTCCTCCGGGGACAAACATATACAGAAGAAAAATAAAGAATGCCGCGGTTAAAACGAGGCATAAAACCAGACATGCAAGAGCAATGCCGCCTTTACGCTTTTTTTGACTTCCAGCAAGCATTCATTCCTCTCAATGATATGACAGAATGCGAAACCGTTATCCTGTCGTTCATACAAGTATAGACAAACGTTTTTTACAAAAGTATCAAAAAATTAAGAAAAAAGAATAATGGTCCGGAAAAACGGAATGGTTTTTGCGGCAACGCGGGAACAGGCGTTTTAAATTGTCTGGCGGGAAAACTGAAAAAGGCGCGGGACATCCGGCATTGCAAAACAAAACGTTTGCAGGCGAAACTTCCGGATTGCCCCCTCTACAATTCATCATCCCCCCATGAAATATCTTCCAAGTTAATTCAATTTATATGACTTCCTGTTATTTTCAAGCAAATAATTTTATTTTAAAAATGAAAAAATATGTTTTTTTCATTCGGCAATAAGGGACGCAAAAGAACAGGGGAGGGGAAGATAAAAAGCCGATATGGAAATCAGGAAGGAAATTCCGGCGGACGGCACCCTGAATCGGTTCCATCCGGACGCGGCCGCACCAGCACCGAAGGCACCAGTCCGAGCGTGACCACCAGCATGACCACCATGACGGCGCAGCCCAGCAGGATCACATCGTATTTGCATAAGTTCATTCCCAGCCATTGCCACTGGTCTTTCAGAAAGTTCAGATTCAGCACGGCGGCGGTGCCCATCCCGGCCGCCGCGGTGCCAAGATTGCCGGCTCCCACCAATACGGAGGAGGCCAGCGAACTGTTTTTTTCCGGCGTAGTCATGAGGGTTTCCGTGGTAATGGCGATGTCGCTGGCCGCCAGGGCGAGATTGAAAGCAAGGTGTGCCAGGAACAGGACCGGCAGCAGAAGGGCGCCGCCGCCCGCACCCCGCAGGATGAAGACCAGCAGAATGAGCGCAAAGCTGACATGGCAGATGATGAAAACCAGTTTTGTCCCGACCCGGTCGACCAGACGTCCGCCGACAAAATATCCGATCACGGAGCCGCCCAGCCCGACGTTGGCCAGCCAGATGACCGTTCCTGCGGAAAGATTCAGCACTTCTTTTTCCAGCAGCGCAAAAATCGTCGGACAATAGGCGGTAAAGATTTTCAGCAGAAAGATATAGGCGCCGAAAGAGGAGAAATCGCGCACATAAATAATGTCGGACAACGCCCGGCGGAACGATTCTGTCGGCGGGGTTCCTCTGTACATGTCGGGAATGCGGTTGTAGAAGAAGGAACGCCCCAGCATCAGCGTCCCCACGGCGGCGATCACGCACTGATAGACCCATACGGAACTGCCGCGTCCGAGCACCCATGCCGCGGCTCCGGCCACCAGCATGCAGGAAATCTGCCAGGAAATGCGCAGCGTCCCGAAGAAACGCCCCCGGTATTCCGACGGCACCACTCCGCCCAGCAGGGCGAACCAGGACGACTGAAACATGGAGATCCCCAGCGAAAGCAGGATGGTCCCGACGATGACCATGGTCTCCACTCCCATGCCCGAGGCGAAACCGGAGGATGCGATGACCAGAATCCCGGCCATGCAGAGCAGATTGCCCGAACCGCCGATTTTTTTCCTTCCGATCCGCTCGGCGTAGTAGGCGACCGGGATCGTGCTGATCATGCAGACGGACGGCAGCGCCAGATAGGTGACCACTCTTGTCTGACCGATGCCCAGCGCCAGAAGATACAGCAGCATGACGCCGTTGCTGAACAGCGAAATGCCCTGCATGCCGAAGCATTGGGCGAAAATCGCATTGCGCATTGCTTTCTTGCCGTCGGAAAGCGACAGAGTCGTATTTGAGTTCATGCTGTGCCGGAACCTTTTGAAAAGAATCCATCCAATGTATATGCTGTCCCGGCATTATTCAAGGGACGGCCGTAAAAAAGACGGGAGAGCGGGACAAGGAAGGTTTCCTCGCCCCGCTCTCCGGGATTCAGAGAAGGTCTGTTACTTCAGAAAGAGTTCGATGACAGGCACTTCCGTATTCGGCTTGACCACAGGCAGTTCGAGGGTCAAGGCCTGATTGGGCGTGGCGCAGTCGAGGGAGGAGTGGACGCCGCCTCCGGTTTCG
>CAYWZD010000080.1:0-11924 GCA_964462755.1 uncultured Victivallales bacterium
GGAACACACGGAACGCAACAGAAAAGCAATCGCCGAATCACTTCGGGAGTTGGGGGCAGGGCGGTCAATCCTCATTGACGCCGATAATGTCGTCATCGGCGGGAATGGGGTCTACGGAGAAGCGCAAGCCCTCGGAATCCCCATCCGGGTGATTGAATCCACCGGCAAAGAACTCATTGCCATACGCCGCTCCGATCTGCATAGCGGCGATCAGAAGCGCAAAGCTATGGTCATTGCCGACAACCGGGCAACCGATCTTTCTTTTTTCGATGATGAAAGGCTCCTTAAAATGCTGGACGAATGCAAGGACTTCCAGTTCTCTACCGGATTCTCAGAAGAGGAACTCAAGGAACTTCAAAAGCTCGGCTCCGTGATCGATGACCTGGAGGAAAACACCTTCGCGAACAACATCAAGGCAATGGCCGACGTCTTTTCAATCACCTTTCTTTTTCCGAAGGCCTCTGGCGCCGCCGTGACGGATTACATCAAAGAGAACGGGAAGGACAAGCGCAGCTCCCATATCATCGACTTTTGCCGGAAGGCGGTGTAACATGCCCCGGTGCGGCTCTCAAGTGATCCTCTGTGACCTTCCGATCCGGTTTGACACCTATACCGGATGCTCCCACGCTTGCAAATACTGCTTTGTTACCCGGAAGACGGACATAACAAATATCAGCGACGGAGAATCTCCCGAATCCCTCCGGAAGTTCATTGCCGGCAGCCGGACCTCGGAAACCGAATGGTGCGACTGGAACATCCCCTTGCACTGGGGCGGCATGTCTGATCCATTCCAGCCGATTGAGGCAGAGCGCCGGATATCGCTTGAATGTCTCAAAGTCTTTGCAGAGACAAAATACCCGTTTGTAGTCTCCACCAAAGGAACGCCGATTCTGGCCATTACCGAATATCTCGATGTCTTGGGCCACTGCGCCGCCGTTGTGCAAGTGTCTATGTTCTCTCCGCAGTTTGACAAGCTGGAGTCTGGAGCGCCGCCATTTGAACGCCGTCTGGCCGATATATCCCGGATCAGCAAAGCCGCCCGTCGTGTGATCGTCAGGATCCAGCCGTATGTTCGGAAGGTAAAGGCCGACATCCTCGGCAATTTGCGCCGGTATGCGGATGCTGGTGTATACGGTGTCACGATTGAGGGAATCAAATATTTCAAGAGCCGTCCCGGGATGGTGAAGGTTGCCGCCGATTACGTGTATCCTGTGGACGTTCTTCGGCGGGACTATGAGCAAATCCGGGAGGAGTGCCGCCGCGTTGGACTGCATTTCTTCTGCGCCGAAAATCGGCTCCGGGCGATGGGGGCCTCTGTTGCTGTGGAATTGCCGAACTGGACGAATTCAGGCCGACAACCGCAAATCTAGTCCACTTCCTGCACGAAGGGACTATCGCCTACACCCCGCACATGCGGAAAGGGAAAAGCATGTGTTTCAAGGCGATTGCACAGGACACTCTTTCGACAAAGGTCTTTTCGAAAGCTTCTTTTTCGGAAGTCATGGACATTCTGGCAAAAGACAAAAAGGTGATGAAGTCACTGATAGGATAATCTATTTCCAGTCCTCGACGTTGATCTTTGATTCAAGGTCCTTCTGCTTTTCGACGGGCAGTTCGGAAAAGAAGTCCAGCCCCGTGGCAGACTCGACCGCATCGACCGTGACAGCAAAGTCAAAAAATATCCTGAGCACTTTTTTCGTTTGGGATAATGAAGGCAATCATCTTCTGCGGTTCGGTTATGTCATAGATGATCTTGAAATATTTTTCCGGGACAGTGACACGATTTGCACCTATTGTAACGCTTCTTTCGGCTGGGAAAATTGGTCCGGTTATGACAACGGGTTCACCTTCTTTTAACGCTAATGGAACACTCCGGTGTAATGCAATTCGAAAGTTTTTGTCTGGAGAGAACACCGGCAATCCGGAAGCTCCGCGCGGGCTCAATGAAAATACACTCCGAGATTCCGGAGTTCTCCGCGCAGTTCGGCGACATTTACATGGCATGGATTCCGTTTTCCCGCCACCGCGAGAGCGGCCGCCATGCCCGCGGCCTGTCCGGTGATATAGCAGGCCGGAATAACGCGTATCGAAGAAAAAACATGTCGGTCGCAACTGACGCATCGACCGCAGAGAAGAAGGTTTTCCACTGAAACCGGAAGAAGAATCCGGTATGGGATGCCATAGCTTTCCCCCTTGCCGAAAACAGTTCCCGCAAAAGTTTTTTTGTGACTCTCGAGAGCCGCACGACCTTTTCGGGAGGGATGAATATCCGCTGAAAAATTGTATCGCCCGATCTCGTCTTCAAAATCGCGACAGGCATTATAATCGGCTTGGGTCAAAGTGTATTTCCCCCGGATGCGGTTCGATTCCCGGACACCGAGAAGAGAACCGGAAGAAATGATCTCACCATGTTCAAACCCGGGAATGTGTTTCCGGTAGAATGTTTCATATTCGGCAAGCAGTCTGCGGTTCAGGATCAGCCCTCCGGTCAGGGAGACTTCATCCATGGGATCGATGTTGGAAACATGGGTGATATTCCCCTGAATGGAATTTTCACTCACGCGAAAAAGCCCCGTGTGGTGATAATCCTCCTCGGAAAGTTCCCCCGATCCGAAGGCCTTTTCCAGCAGGTCGAGCATCCTGCCGCTGTTATGGCTGAACGGACCGTTCTTCCGGAACGTCTCATAGTCGTATCCCGCCCAGATCGAAAGAAGGGACGCTGGCATGACCTCGCCGGAAACAGGATCGCCTTTGTCGAATGGAACGCCGGAAAAGATGGAAAGAACCCCATCGCCCGTACCGTCGATATATTGCTCCGCCTCGACAGCGAACATCCCGCCAGGTCCGGTGAAAACCGCCTGAGTGATCCGGCCCCGTTCCTTACAGATGGCGGAAAGGCGGCAATAATAAAGAACGTCGACCTTTGCCTCAACCAGAATTTTCTCATACAGCCGTTTCAGTTTTTCCGACGGAATGAGATTGCCTCCGTCCGGATTCAGCGTCCGGATGATTTCCTCACCGAATCCGCCCGGGAGAAAATGAATTCCGTCGCTGAAGGTCATGAAAAGGGGTACCAGCGCCGCCGTGCTCATCCCGCCCGGCATGGTATGGGCGTCCAGAAGAAGCACATTCCGGTTCTGACGGGCGGCGGTGACCGCGGCGGCAATCCCGGCCGGACCAGCGCCGACAACACAAATTTCCGGCGAATATTTCACGGGAACATCACATTGGAACGGAATCATTTTCATGACGGATATCCTCCTTTTACTCTTTCTTGAAGTCCGGAGACAATTCTATTTCCAGAATCGCGGCCTGAAGCGGAGGAATCCGGACGCGGCATCCTTCCAGTTCCGCTTCCCCCGCCGCAAGTTCGGCCCGGCGGATTTCCGAACACGATTCCAGCTCCGCTTCCACAGCCTCCCTGCGATGGTTGATGAGAGTCAGCCAGCCTTTGCCGGGAGCGCGCTCATTCCAGTAGCGTTCGCATTGCGGGTCGGGCAGATCGACCACCGGTTTCAATCCGGATATGTCGCGAAGTTCCGCATAGATTTTCCATGCGAAGGATTCCTCGTTGGCATACGGAGTGACGGATAAGGATTTTTCCAGCGGCATGGAGAGAAAAAAGGTTTTCCCGGCGCCGCAGCGATATTTCAGCATGGCAGGAGTTCCATCGGAATACCAGGCGGATGGTTCGGAAACGAATTTATTCAAACGGTTCCGGTTTTCCGCGGAGATTGCGCATTCGAAACCGCCGTTGAAACGCACGGATTCATACGGATTTTTCATTTTCACTTTTTCCATGTCGGAAATGCCGAAAACCCGGTCCATTCCGATGAGGCTGACGCCCTCTCCTGAAACATACAATGTGCTACCCGCATTCACGGCGTCGATCACCGCGTTCCATGCCGGTATGGAAACCGGCATAGCCCCGCGCCAGGAGGGTGCCAGCAGCAGCTTGTATGAACTCAGATCGTCCCGTCCCGGACGCACGATGCGGGGAATTATTCCCGCTTGGACACAAAGAATACAGCAATTGAAAATTCCAAGCCAGTCATCCTGCAGATCGCTTGCCAGAACGGCCGCTTCCCGGCGCAGTTCCGGCATATGTCCGCCGAACTGTTCCACTACGGTGCGGAACCGGCTCATTTCCAGAGCGACAGGTTTTGGCGTACCATCGGTTCGTGTCAGTCCCAGACCGTCGTTTTCCATCTGGACGTCACGGTAGGGCAGTTCTCCGGCGCACAGAAAGTCGCTGTAACACCACCACAGGCACCCTGCGATTCCGTTGGCAAAAAGACTGTACAGACGCATCCGCAGGAAAGCGGCGCTCAGGGCTTCGGAAAGAGTGCTGTTCCCAAGGGTTCCGGTCTCCTCGCAGATTACGGGCCGCTGTCCCAGATCGGAAATGTAGCGGCTTTCAACAGTTGCATGGAGGTTGGCGCGCAGATCGGTCGGACTTTCCAGAAAACATCCCGGCGTAAACGGTGGGTAAGGATGGGTTGTCAGGAGGTCCAGAGCGTCGGCGCTGTCGGCGATGCCCCATGGATGGACCGCCGATGGAATGTGATGCAGTCCGTGCATTCCGGACCCCACGGGTGTTTCCGGGTCATGGAGCTTCAGTTCCGCAGCCAGCGCATGCATCCAGACCCACGCCGTTTCTGGCGATTCACAGGAATCGGCGCAATTCTGTTCGTTTCCATATTCCCATGCCAGAATTTCCGGACGGCCCGCATACCGGCGAGCGAAGGCCCGGCAATAAAGCATCTGATATTTCAGCATGAAGGAGTCCGAAAACAGATTCCGCCCGCCCTTCCAGCCCGGATTGAACAAAGTCCCGCTCATCCAGGCGGTCAGCAGGGCCACGATCAGTTTCAGATGATGTTTACCGGCGAGTTCCACCACGATATCGAACTTTTCAAGGAGGGCCGCATCCACCATTTCAGGATTGCGGTCCGACGTCATGTTCCAGTCGTGGCGCATGCCGACCGTTCGGGGGAAATTGTTGCATCCGGGAAGTTCATAGATCGGCTGAAAGTCGTCCCAGAGCGGGAAGACTCTCACCGTGTCCATGCCGAGTTCGCGGATCTGGGCGAATTCGCGGTCGATTTCGGCGGCGTCGAATTTGCGCCACATCTGAACGCCGCTCTGGCGGGGCCAGTAGTTGACCCCGAGAAGAAAGGATTTTGTTTGAAACATACGACCTTATTCTTTTGATGAAGGATTGAATGAAATATACTGTTCAACGCTTGCTGTCCCGTCTTTATCCAATACGACTTCGGAATAAAGCGGTTCCACGGTATGGAGCACATTGTTTTTCCAGAAATAGACGCCAGCGGCGCCGGGGAATCCGAAATGGATCTCATTTTTGCCGGCCGTCAGTTTCACAGAGATGTCACCGGAACACGGAAGAGCTCCCTTCGCGGCATACCAGTCGATCTTTGCCCCTTTCCGCAAATACACTTCTGTTTCCAGCGGGCGGTCATTCAGAGTCACACGCGGCACAATTCCCCTGTCTTCCCATATGCTGAACGGAATGTTTCTGCTGCGGAAACCGAACTGCATGGTTCTGCCGGTCGGATTCCGGAAAGTGTCGGTTATGATCACCTTTCCAGATTCATCCAGAGCAATGCGTTTTTCCAGAATCAGCCCGGCCAGCGGATTGTCGTTTCCCACGGCGGAAGTGCCCGCCCGAATGGAAGCCGTCAGAGTGATGGAAGGAAGCGTTCCTTCCAGAGAAACCTTGGAAACGGAAAACTCCATCGAGGCTGGCTGGGCGGGATCAAAAAAGAAGATCTGCCCGAGAGCCCCCTCCGGAAGTCCGGTCGGGGTGAACTTTCCGACACTCCATTCTTCAATCCTTCCTCCGGCTTCAGGATTGACGGAGACATAATTTTCCCCATTAATCAGCGTTATCACCGGTCTCTTTTTCAGAATGCGCCACTGGACCGCCCGGATTCCGTTCTGGGCCGGACGGTAGAACTGATTTTTTTCCGCCATGCAGGCCTGAAGCTG
Organism: uncultured Victivallales bacterium; assembly: GCA_964462755.1. GTDB lineage: Bacteria > Verrucomicrobiota > Lentisphaeria > Victivallales > UBA1829 > SIG94. Next base: position 6,013 of record CAYWZD010000080.1, read on the forward strand.
TTTCACCCGGGTTTCCAGGGGTTCCTGAGCGAGCCGCGGATAGTCGCATTTTCTGCCTGAAATCAGGATCACCGCACTTCCTTCCGCCGGAATCTCCACGATGAACCCGTCCCGTATCTTTGCCGCGTTCAAACCGGCATAGCATTTTTTTCCGATCAGATCGGCGGCGTGTAATCCTTCTCCCTGAAAGCCGGGGATAGCGATTTTCAGGTATCCCTGTTCGACAGAGTAATTCAGGACGGTAAGGACGTATTCTCCATTTTTTTCATGGAGATGCGTTTTGATTTGCGATGAAAAATCCGGATATCCCTGCGAAATGAAATTCCCCTTGTCATCGAAGAGTTTCACTTCGGAAGAGTTCAATGCGCGGCATTTCAACTGCCCGCTCAAATTCCGCCCGAGATAGATTTTCTCGACTCCGGCCAGTACGGACGCCGTGTCGTTGACGGCGCTCATCCGGCTGCCGTCCATGGTATCCATGGGATAGAACTGGATTCCCATGGCTCCGAGTGCCAGTGTGGCGATCATGTTCTGCCGGATTCTCTCCGGAGAGTAGCGCACGAAAAAGCGCTCTTCCTCTTCCGAGGGGTCAATCCACGGAAGTGAACGGGCATGTTTAAGGTTTTCCACGGAATATTTTACATAATTATAGTAGGGAAGTCCGGTACAATAAACCATGAAGCTGAAAAAATCGGTTTTGGCATCCAGCGCTTTGACATCCACGGCGTCCCAGCTGTCGGCAACTTCTTTCCACGGTTTCAGTTCCGTGGTGCAGAAGGAAAACTTCATGCCCGGGAAATTCTTGCGGAAACCGTCCGCGATTTTATTCATGATGATGTCATTCTGACGGATTTTGTATTCCTTCCACTTGCGGTTCAGGGGGCTGCCCGGCAGGATGTCCTGCCGGGAGGGAACTTGCGCCAGTTTCGCGAAACGTGAAAAATCCTTCAGGCAGTCATCACAGGTTCCGCCATCGGCGTTCGGCTCGTAATCAATGACGAACGTATCAATTTGAGGAGCCCACTTTTTCATCTTGTCTATCGAGCGCTTCAAATAATCGCCGTAAAAGACACCGTCCGGATCTTTCATCAGGTATTGCGGACAAATCGCAGACGGATTGACTTTCCCGGCGCTGTCTACAAACAGGGGAACGCCCGGACGGGTCACCCCGTGCCTGACAAAAAAACCGAGATCGTCGCAATCGCTGTCCTGAAAGATCATAGTGGAATGAATACATGCCCAGCTGGTGGCGTACAACGCGCAGTTTTCATCCAGAAATGCGATGTTCTTTTTAGGGAAAAGATAATTTTCCCAGGTAAAACTGCTGTAAGGCCTCGGAGAAATAGCCATCCAGAACCCAACTTGTTTTTTCAGAATGGATTCATTTTCATGCCCGGCGCTTGGGAAAAGATGCATGCCGACTCGAAAATTCTCGAATTTAGCGGCAGGAGGAATCATTTCCGGCAGAACATTCAGAAGGAATTCTTTTTCAAGCACATTTTTTCCCTGCTGTTCATAACCCCAGCGCACTTTCTCGGATAATCCCGCAGTCCCCTTGGGGGCCTGAAGATAAATCTGGAACCCGGCGCACCACGGATATGCGTCCGGCTTCGCCCGCAACAGTTCACTTCCGGGCGGACGGATTTTATAGAGGAAGTATTTTTTTCCGTTTCTGCTGAATGCCTCCGAGACGTACGGAATGTCCTCCTGCTTTCCGATACGGGTGCAGCAGCGGATCACCTTCACCGGTTCAGGAAGTTCGATGAAAAACTTGGGCGGTCCGGCCATCAGTGCGTTGCGGTCCCCCCGCATTTTGGGAATGATCACATACGGATGATTCTCCGTGATCGAATACAGGCCCCGCTGAAAATCCACGGGAAAGATCATTGCTTCGGTAATGTCTCCCGCAAACAGAAGACAAATCGGCTGGAAGAAGAGGGCGGTCAGGAACAAAAAGCGAATCATGAATTATTTCTCCTTGAGTTTCACCGGATGGTGTTTTTCAGTTCCGCGTAGATTTCATCGCCATCCGTCGAAATGTTTTTCCCCGGAACCGGAATGAGATAAAAGGAAAAACTTCCCTTCATTCCCTTTTTCATGTCCTGATTCTGATAATACATGAACGCCGTGGAAGAATACGCATCCTTCACCGTGGAATAGAGAAGCATTCCGGGAAGGTGCTCCCAGGAGGAAACATCCGCCGCAAGGATCATCAGCCCATATTCGGACTCTTCGCCTGAAAAGGTGATGTACGGGAAATGGGGACTCCGCAAAATTCCGAACCATTCGCTTTTCACTGCGTTCCGGAATTGCGTCACGGAATTTTTCTTGTAGCCGGCAATCCTGTATTTTCCCTGCGGCATGTAGAAATCGAGATAAATCCGTTTTGAACCAAAATCTTCGGTCACCTCGAATTCATAGGTAATTCTGGCTCCGGGAAAGTCGCCCAGTGCGACCGTTCGCCTCAGATTCAGAAACTTCCATCGGGATTCCAACACCCATGTCAGGTTCCCTTTTTCCTTCCGCCGAACCGTTTCCATGACATTTTCCGGAGGGACAGACCGTTCCTCTTCCGTTTTGCCGTCCGAAGTCTGACAGACAAAGGAGAATTTTGAAAGAAAAATCTGTTGTTTCATCTGGAGGGAACAGACGATGTAGTTGGAGCTTTTTCCGCCGAAATTCATGGCAAGTCCATCGCGTTCGATCCAGAGGGTCCGCGGAGTTTCCTTCAGAATGATGTCTTCCCGTGCGTCAAGCGAACCGGACGCCGCAAAGAGTCCAAGACCAACAGCATACAAAAATTCCTTTCTGAAAAACATGGGGGCTCCTTATTTGGATTCTGTTCATCGTTCACCGGGCGAACCGTCAATCCTGCTGAACCGATGGACCCGGTTTATTTTTCAAGCCACGGCTGGAATGCCGGATAGCTGCTGTAAAAGATCGTACTGACTCTTGGACGTAGTTTTCTGGCGTGTCCGTCCAGAAAAAGGAAATTGGCACTCCGATTGGAATGGCGCAAATCAAGCATTCCGGAGCTGCCCGTTCCAACCGCTGTATTGTAGTTGATGGAGTAAGAGGCATCTGATACAATACCGCCGGTCGTTTGAAACTCAGCGGCATTTATCTGAAAAGAAAAAATCAGTCCGGTCACGAGCTTTGACGTGTTGCAGTCAGCCAGTTCGGGAAACCGCTCCGGATATTTGAACTGTCTCCTTGCAGGAATATAATATCCGTTATTTTTCACATTATACAGATTACCTAGGTATGCATTATATCCGTAATTCGTCCCATACCATGGATTCCCTTCATAACTGGAGGAAAGATATGATATCGCTCCTGTCGAAGGACAGCGAAGGATTTTATAATTCCGCACATACGAATACTGGCTTCCGACAAGATCCATCCACCAGACGCTGTAATTGGCGGTTCCCCAGCATGACAGAATAAAATAATCCTTGTAATCTTCGGCATAAAGCTGGTTCGCCAACCCGAACTGTTTCTGGTTGTTCAAACAGGCAATCTCCCTGGCCTTCTCCCTGACATTGTTCAGGACGGGCAGCAACATTCCCGCAAGAATCGCAATGATCGCTATTACAACCAGGAGTTCTATTAATGTGAATCCTTTTTCCGTTTCCCGCCCGGTTGAAACGTGTTCAGGGCGGAATATCTCCTTCGGAACCACGGTCGCTGACATGATACTTTCCCTTAACGGCATAAGCGCCTTCTCCTTTCTCTCGTTCTGAACCGGCTTCGGCTTCAAGAACCGATCAATGCCGAAACTTATGACAGTTCTAATTATACCGTGCCGGAAAGACTTTGGCAAGAGAAGGCGACAGGTATTTTCTTGAAACATTTGAAACAGAAATTCAGATACTTTCCCGTTCAATGAACCGGTAGGGGACCTGGATTTCCCGGACGCCGGGCTTCCGGTTTATCTGGTCGGACAGCAAACGGACGCATTGACGCGCCAGTTCATCAAAGTCCTGAACCAGCGCCGTCAGCGGCGGGATGGTATATGGGGTGATGGAGGGATTTTCCATGGCGAGCAGGGAAAGATCGTCCGGCACTCTTACCCCCCGGCGGGAAAGCTGAAACAGTAGTTTCGGAGCGAAGCTTTCACAAGCCGCGAATACGGCGTCAGCTTTTTTCCTTACGATATTTTCTGCAATTTCATCCAACTCGTACCCGACCCGCATCTCCTCATGGAAGGAACTTCCCGAAATTCTTCTGCTCCGGCAGAAATCGTGAAAGACTTCGACTCGCTTTTCCGCGTTGATGTTGCTGTCCAGCGGGGTGGACACAAAGGCGATCCGGCGGCGTCCGGCATGATACAGAAAATCCATTCCTTTCGTGATCCCCTGTTTTTCGTCAGAGGTCACACGGTAAATTCCTTCCCGGAAATTGGACATGGCGTTCAGAGCAACGAGCGGCACGGAATGTTCCTGCGGCCAGCGCTTTTCCAGTCCGGCGGTCCAGACGGTGGAAATGACCCCGGCATAGAACTGGTCATACAATGCCTCCAGATTGGAAACAGAGATGATTTCTGTCTGAAAACCGTTGGCGTCAAGTTCCCGGCCGAGGGAAGAGAGGATCATTCCGGTATATCCCTCGAAGGAAAAGCCCGGGATCACCACGGCCACCCGCTTCTTGTAGTGTTCCGGAAGACGGTAACGCCGCTGTTGTGCAAGTTCGACAATACGCCGGCGCAAAGCCATTGTGACGCTCGGATGATTGTTCAAAGCCCGCAAGACAGTCGCGGGCGCGACCCCCAGTTCAGCCCCCATCGACCGCAATGAAACTTTTTTTCCAGACATGCCCTCTCCCGCCATTTTCTCATTTTCGTCTCTATTATTGTAATGTCTGTTTCTGTAACTTACAAACGTTTTTCTCGAAAATTACGTTTTCAAAGGTAAGCGATTAGTCATCCCCATCTGTTTTTCATAAAATGGACGTGATAAGTTATCGTCTCAAGAAAAAATCTTGGAGGCGGCTATGTCACGAGGGAAATCGAGGAGATATTGGGCGGAGGAATTATCGGAGTATTGGGACAGCGGGTTCAGTATTCCGGAGTATTGTGAATTGAATGAGTTGCCCTTCGAGAATACGAAGCGCTGGATACGGGTTTTTGAAAAGGAACGCAATGGAGTTCCGGAGAAAAGTGCTCCAGCGACCGTGGAAGTTCCGGAACCGCCGCGATTGGAAATGGTGGAAGTGAAGGCGGTTCCGGTAAAAGTAAGCGGCGGAGATTCGGGGATACGCCTGAAAATTGCGGGAGTGGAAGTTCTGCTGGACAGGAACTTTGATGGAGTGGCGTTGAGTGTGCTGTTGAACGTGCTCGGAGTGCGGTGATGTTCTCGATCAGCGGAAATCCGAGGATTTATTATTGCCCGACGGCGGTGAATCTGCGAAAGTCGTTCGACGGGCTTGCCGGTGCGGTTCAGGAGTATATCCGGCAGGATCCGGCGTCGGGGCATCTGTTTGTGTTTTTCAGCCGGAACCGGAAGCTGGTGAAAATCCTTTCATGGGATGGAGACGGTTTTGCCATCTGGATGAAAAAATTGAGCAGAGGCCAGTTCCATTTTCCGGAGTCGGCGAATGGAAAAATCGAGCTGGAGAGTCGGGAATTGTATGCGATTCTGTCCGGGATAAAACCGAAGCGTTACTACAAACGGTATTGGCGTCCCGGGAAGGAATAAAAAAACTTCGATTTTTGTGGGGATTGGCCCTTTTTAAATCGGGATTGTGTGTTATTTTACGTGCCATGGTTACACACAAAGTGGAAACCCTGGCTGATGCGCTTGCCGTCATCAGGGAATTGACTCAGGTCATGGACAAGCAAGCGGAACTCATCGCCCAGCAGGCGGAAGAACTGAGAAGTTATAAATCTCAGGTGGAAAAACTCACGAACGAAC
>CAYWZD010000081.1:0-11873 GCA_964462755.1 uncultured Victivallales bacterium
GCACGCCGTTCGGGGTGCAGACGTCCACGGCGTCGGGCTTGATTTCCTTGAGCATTTTCTTCCAGTCGGTGAAGAGGGCCTTCTTCGGGACGCCCCACTTCTCTTCCATCACTTTGAGACGTTCCGGAAGAATGTCCACGCCGGCGACGATCTCCACTTCGGGAATGCTCTTGTAGGCTTCCAGGTGAGTCTGGGCAATTCCGCCGCAGCCGATAACGGCAACCCGGAATTTCTTGCCTTTGAAAACCTTCTTGCCGTCATCCATCTTGACCGATACGCTTTCAGCCATTTTCAACTCTCCATTTGTTCTGTTGATTATGCCAGGGAAAAATCCAATCTGAAATTACGGGGATTTAAATTACATCCCGAAACAACTTTTTTCCAATGAATTCTCTTGAAAAAACGCTCTTTTTCAGGAAATCGCAAGTATCTGTCCGCTTTTGACTTCCAGCAGACGCCCGTCCTCAGTCCGAAGCCACACGGAAAGAGCGGATGGATTTTTTACAACCCTGCCGTCCGCCGAGGTGACCAGATTCCGAAGAGCCATGATATATTCATGGATCTCCATATTCGTGGCATACCAGATAGTTTCCTGTCCGGCCATCTGCGCACAGAATTCCTCGATGACGTTCCAGTTGTTCTGCCGGTCGAACTCATAGGAATGCCCCCATACATAAAAAAGCGCAAGCGGGTAACCGCCCGCCAGAAATCTGTTTCCGAGTTCGGCGATGTTTTCGCGGTGATGGCAGGTCGGATGCCACTCAAGGAAATCGTCCGGAAGGCAGAATTTCCCGGTGGAACAAACCGTTCTGGAGTATACGATCCCAAGCGCCTTCAAGGTGCGGATCACGCCCGAGTCATACGTGCCGTACGGATAGGCCATTCCATTGATGATCTTCCCGGTCGCACTCTCAAGAATTTTCCGGTCATCCAGGGCATCCTCCACCAGCGAAAGAAGAGGCAGCCGCTCCATGAACGGATGCAGTTTTCCGTGACAGGCAATTTCGTGTCCGGCATAGACCGTGTTCAATTCATTCAGTTTGATTCTCGCCTCGCTTTTGTCCTGAAGACCGGCATTCAGGTTGAAGGTGCCTTTCATCCCATGGCGGTTGAAAATTTCGATCAGTCTGCGGTCATGAACAACGCCGTCATCATAGCTGAAAGTCAAAGCCTTCAGCTTTCCTTCCGGGTAAAGAAAAGTCAGTTCCATAGCTTCTTCCTTTCTGAAAATAATTCATTTACCTTACCCCCGGATCGGATTCTTTTCAATGTGCGCAAAAACAAAAACAGGGCCTTTTTATGATACGCTTCAGTACAAAAGCCCCTTCGAAAAATGCGGCAAAGGGACAATCAAGGGTTGCATTCCCGGTTCCGGACGGCTACATTATTCTACTCAAGACACCCCCAAGTGAAAGGGAAATATCATGCTGATCGATTTTTATCTGGAAACGAAAAAATACGCGAGCCTGACGGCGGATCAGGAACTGGCGCGAATTCCCGTGAAAGTTCCCGCAAAAGAGGGGCTTCTCCAAATCCGCTTCTCCCTGCCGATTCTGGACTTCCACGGATATTGGACGCCGGAAACCCGGACGCCAACTACAAAAATCGTCTGGACCATCGAAGCGAATTCCGCCGCCCAGCGCAATTTCCCCTATCTGGCCTTCTTCAACTCGAAGCAGGAAAACCGTGCGTCGGTCTCTCTGACCGATCTCCGGGACGATGCCAAAATCCTTGCAAAGATGAATCAGGAAACCTGCTGTTACGACATCACCGTATCGGTGGCTTTGAGCTCGGAAACCCATGATTTCGAACTGCGCATCGACCGCCGGGACCTCCCGTGGACACAAGCCCTCGCCGAATGGAGCCGCTCGCTTGATATTCCGAAAACCGCCTACCCGGACGCGGCCTGGGAACCGGTTTTCTGCACATGGTACGCGGTCCATGCCGCCGTCACGCAGGACTGGGTGGAAGCCAACGCGAAAATCGCCTCCGAACTCGGTTTCGGCACGCTCATCATCGACGACGGCTGGTGTTTCGACGTCATGAAGCGGGTCTGCCCGGAAACGATCGGCGCCTGGTATGAAATGATCGGCGACTGGCTGGTCTCCGCCAAAAAATTCCCCGACTTCGTCAAGCATGTCGAACGCATTCACTCCTTCGGGATGAAATACATGCTCTGGGTCGCCCCGTTTCTGATCGGCGAAAAAAGCGAGCTCTGCACCCGGATCAAGGAAGCCACTTACCGGAAATACAATGAAGGCTGTTACACCTTCGATTCCAAAAATGAGAAAGAAGCGCAGGAACTTCTCGACAAGATGGGCGCGCTGATGGAAAACTATCCCATCGACGGACTCAAGGTGGATTTTCTCGACCACATTTTCCCGAATCTGGAAGAGCCCCGCGGATGCGAAACCTTCCACTTCATCCGACGTCTTGCGGAAAGAATCCGCGCCGCGAAATCCGACGCCCTCATTGAGTTCCGCCAGAGCTACGCCACCCCGGGAATGCTGCCGTATGGAACCCAGTTCCGCGCCGGGGACGTTCCGTTCGACTTCACCGACAACTTCTTCCGTCTCGCCCAGATCCGGGTCGGGATCGGCAACGCCGCGCCGGTCCACGCGGACCCGGTCTACTGGCATCCGCAGGAGTCGCCGGTCAACATTTCACGCCACATGATCGCCTCCCTCGCGGGCGTTCCGATGCTGTCGATGGACATGGAAAAGCTGTCCGAAACGGAAAAGGAAATCATCGCCCACTGGATCGGGTTCTACAAGGAACATCTCGACATCTTCCGCAACGGGACATGGGATGTCTCCTATCATCAGTCCGGCACCAGCTGGGTCATGGCGACACATGGCGACCAGAGCATCCTGATCCTTCACGACGACGCCCGTCTGGTTCAGGCCCTCGAAAAGGCCGCCAAACACGTTTTCGTGCTGAACCTTTCTCCCGAAGCCCTGCCGGTTCCGGGCGCAGCCGCCTTCGATTGCACGGGCCGCAACGTCCGTCCGGGCACCATTCCGACAGGCGGACTCGGAGTCATCTGACGCGGAGGAGACTTTCTCATGGATGAAGACGGCGGAATCAGCCTCACCAAGTATCTGAGCGCGTCGGGCGTCTGTCCGAGACGTGGCGCCGCCGCACTCATAGAGAGCGGACGCGTAGCCGTCAACGGCGAACCCGCCCTCCGCGCGGCACAACATGTATTTCCGGGCGACAAGGTCACGTTCGACGGCCGGGCGATCGCCCCTGTCTCGGAAAAGGTGTATGTGATGCTTCACAAACCACGCGGATACGTCTGCACGCTCGACGATCCGCACGCTCCCAAAAAAGCGATCGACCTGATTCCTCTCGCACGGGAAATCCGTCTGGTTTCGGCCGGACGGCTCGACAAAGACAGCGAGGGACTGATCCTGTTCAGCAACGACGGCGTCTTCATCGAACGCCTGACCCACCCCCGTTACCAGACGGCCAAAATCTACGAGGTGAGCATTGCCGTTCCGCTTACCGGGCCGGAAATCCAGCGTCTGACCGTGGAAGGAATCCGGGACGACGGAGATCTCTTGAAAGCCCGGGAGGTCCGCCGGATCGCACCCGGAAAATATTGCTTCGTCCTCACGGAAGGCAAGAACCGGGAAATCCGCCGGATGCTCACGGCGCTGGGACGCGAAACCCGGCGTCTGAAACGGGTCGCGGTCGGAAAACTGGAATTGGGCGATCTGCCGTTGGGACGCTGGCGGCGACTGACGGAAAAAGAGGTTCAGGCCGCCCAGCAGTAAAACGGCTTTCAAAAAGACGGCAAACGGGTTTGCCGGGGTGCAGGTGATTCTCACCTGCCGGGGAGTTTGAGGGCGAGGAGTCCTCATGCATTTTGCATTTGCGGCGGCGAAACCGCTCCGGGCGGGTGATTTCGTGCTCTGCACGACCAGCTTACGCAGCTGGGCCGCGGCAATACTGAGAGTATTGCATGACACTCTTTTCAGAAATGGAAAATGCTTGCCGATGTATTGTCTTTTTCCGATTTTCTTTTCAAAAGGACTTGCCGGGACCCCGATTCCGTGCCATATTACCCTCGAAATGACGAGAAAGAACAAGTAAACTCCAGACGGGAGAATATTTCATTATGGAAAAAGTGATCATCATCGGATGCGGCGCGGCGGGACTGACCGCCGCCATTTATGCGGCAAGAGCCAATCTCAACCCCCTGGTTTTGGCAGGACCCCTGCCGGGCGGACTGCTGACCCAGACCAGCGACGTCGAAAATTTCCCCGGATTCCCGGAAGCGGTCAACGGATATGAGCTGATGTACAAACTCCAGCAACAGGCGGAACGTTTCGGCACACGGATCGAAAATGAAACCGTCCAGAGCGTAACCCTCAGGAACGGCGGACCGCAGTCCCTGACCCTCGGAAGCGGAAAAACCCTTGAATGCGAAGCTTTGATTGTCGCGACCGGAGCCAGTCCGCGGTGGCTGGGGCTGGAATCGGAAAAGAAGTTCCTGAACAAAGGGGTTTCCGCCTGCGCCACCTGTGACGGCGCGTTCTTCCGGAATGTCCCGGTAGCCGTGGTCGGCGGCGGCGACAGCGCCATGGAGGAAGCCAACTTCCTGACCCATTTCGCCAGCGAAGTGCATCTGATTCACCGTCGCGACGCCTTCCGCGCCTCCCCCATCATGGTGGAGCGCTCCAAGGCCAACCCGAAAATCGTCTTTCACCTCAACGCCACCGTCTCGGAAATCTACGGCGACAAGGATGTCGACGGCGTCGAAATCAAGAACGTCCAGACCGGTGCCATCGAAAAAATTCCATGCAAGGGATATTTCTCCGCGCTCGGACACATTCCCAACACCGCCGTTTTCAAGGGAAGTCTGGAAATGGATGAAGGCGGATATCTCATTCTTCAGGGATCAAGCTCGAAAACCAATGTGGAGGGCGTCTTCGGAGCCGGAGATTGCGCGGACCACGTCTACCGGCAGGCGATCACAGCGGCCGGAATGGGCTGCCGCGCCGCCATTGATGCGGAACGCTGGCTGAACTCCTGAGGCGGACGCCTCTTTTCCCATATATCCGGGGGATACCCGTCTTCCGGAAGGGAATCTTCAGCGACGGCTTTTCGAGGTTTCCTGCGGACGCATTATCTTCGCGTAGGAAGAGATTCCCGCCACAATTCCCGATACGATTTTGTCCTGATACGTGCTCTGGGCAAGCTGTGAGCCTTCCGTCGTATGGGTAATGAAACCGGTCTCCACCAGAATTGCGGGACAGATGGAATTCCTCAGGACGAAGAAACGCGCGTGTTTCACGCCGCGGTCCTCCGTGCGGGTCAGGGAAATCAGGTTTTTCTGAACTTCGTATGCCAGACGGTAGTTGTTCTTGTCAAAAGAATTCCCCGGACCGTTGCTGGTTCCCCGCTTGGTTTCATTGGTGGAAGCGGCATCCTGCGGCGTCATGGCAAAAGTTTCAATGCCCCGGATGGAGCGGTTTCTTTCCGTGGCGTTGCAGTGAATGGATACAAAAAGGTTCGGTTTGTATTTCTCGCACATTTCCGCCCGCTGCTGGAGAGAAATGAAACGGTCGTCGTTACGGGTCATGATCACGCGGTATCCCATGCGTTGAAGCCGGGCGGCAAGCTTGGAGGCAATCATCAGGTTCACGTTCTTTTCCAGAAGGGTTCTGGAGCCCGGCGCTCCGTTGTCGCGTCCGCCGTGTCCGGGATCGATCATGACCGTGCCCAGCGGATGATGCCAGAGCGAAGCGTCCCGGATGACGGGATCGATCACCAGCAGGAAATCCTTCTCGTCCAGATAGACCAGGGCCCCCCGCTGAACCGGCATGTGGGTCAGATACATATTGATCCCATTGATGGCCGCCATGCGCTTGTCATAATAGAAGTTGACTGTATCCATTCCCTTCAGGGTAATGCCGTCTCTCTGGTAGGATATCTTCATGTTGTAAAACCGTGCAACGTCCTGAAGGAGAACAAAACGTCTGGACTCGATCCATGCATACCGGATTTTTGCGGAAGGCGGAAGAGAAGTGGAGTCCGCCGCCTGAGACGATGCGGTCTGCTGTGTCTGCTGTTTGGTGAGGTTCTGGTTGCGGATCGACTGAACCCGTTCATCCCGCTTCCGGGCCTCCTCCGCCGCACGCTGCTGGGCGCGGGTGGGACGGTAAACCCGCTGGGTTGTCGAAGGAAGCGCCTGCGCCTCGAAAATGTCTCCCCACAGGAGGGCTGGCAGGAAAACGGTAAACAAACGCTGCCGCGGGAGCAATCTTGCCAAAAACTTGTAGATCATAGGGAACCATCCATTCAGATTCGGATGCAGGAAACCTGTTTGCAATAAAAAACCAGTTTGCCGCGCGGCGGAAACATGCCCTGGATTCCTGATTCGGAAATGGGAACCGCGCAAAGCAGGGAAGCCGTCACGAAGGCCTTGGCCTTGTGGACAGCCGATTCCCAGCCCTCCCCTTTTGCGAGGAGAGCCGTCAACGCGGCGCTGAACGTGCATCCCGTCCCATGGTCGGAGTTGCGCTGGACTTCCACCCGCGGAGTGGAGAGCAGCCGGGTATCGCCCTTGTGAACGACTATGTCGGAGGCGTTTCTCCCATCGGAATGTCCTCCCTTGAGAACCACGGAACAGTCCCACCGTTCGGCGCAGAAGCAGGCGGCGCGGAGGGCGTCCTCCCGGGAAGCGATCTTCATCCCGGCCAGGATCTCGGCCTCGGGGATGTTCGGGGTGATCCAGGCGGACATGGGAAGCAGACGGTCGCAGAGAACCCTGACGGCATCGTCGCACAGAAGTTTCTTTCCGCTGGTGGACACCATGACGGGGTCCACCACCAGAGGGCCGCGGAAATTTTTCAGGGCGTCGCAGACCGCCCCCACGATTTCAGCGGAATAAAGCATTCCCGTCTTGACGGCGGTAACGGACAGTTCCTTCATGACCGTTTTGATCTGTTCCCTCACCGCGGTAGGAGAAAGCGGTTCGATTCCAGCCACTTCCAGAGGATTCTGAAATGTAGCCGCGGTAATCGCGGATGCACCGTAAACACGAAAATAGGAAAAAGTCCTCAAATCCGTCTGGATTCCCGCGCCGCCGCCGCTGTCACTGCCGGCAATCGTCATGGCCAGAGGGAATGTTGTTTTCTTCTGCATTGGCAAAATATATCCCTTTCAAAAAAATTGAGCAAAATATAAGATAGAATGTTTTTTCGAAAAACAAAGGGCGGAAAGAAAAAAATCCGAAAAAACTTCATTCCTTCCGGGATTCCGAACCATCCAGAAGCGCATTGACCCCCTCGTAAATGCAGCGGATGTCCGCCGCTCCGCAGGAACTCGGACAGCGCCGGAAAACATCCCCCGCCTTCCGTGCGGAAAGAACTTCCCGGATTTCTGTCAGCGGGTCCAGAAGGCGTGTTTTGAGGCGGCGGATGAAAAGAATGCCGGCGGAAAAAATCATGACCGCCATGAAGACCACCCCCCAGGCACCCGAATATCCAAGCTTTTTTGCCTGTTCCGCGGCGGAAAGCATGGCATTCCTGTTGATTCTGGCGAGTCCGTAAATCGATGAGATCGTCTGTTCCCGCGCGGCAACATTCCCGGCCAGTGCATCCTTGTAGACCCGCCCGATCTTCCGGAGTTCCTCCGTTTCCCCTTTTTCAGTGATATTGTTGCAGGCGTCCCGGTAAGCTTTATCAAAATCGAGTTCCAGCGCAGGGACCTGCCGGAATGGAAGAATCGCCAGAATCATCAGCATTTTCTCGCAGGATTCCAGGGAGCGCTCGTTGCGGAGGTTGATTTCCTCGATCGCCGGAGCCATGCGCATGAATACCCAGATGGAAGCGAACGCCATCATCATGTTGAGAAAAATCAGGACGCGTATCCCGATCTGGACGGAGGGGGCGGTTTTCATGTCACGACTCCTTCATCAGACGCGCGATTGCGTTTTCCCCGCACACCAGCAGAAGGCGGTCTTCCGCCTGAAGCGGTTCATTCGGGTCCGGACGCAGTATCTTCGGCGGATCGCCGCGTCTCAACGCCGCCACAATAATCCCGAACTTGTTCGGCAGCGCCAGCTGGACCAGGGTCTTCCCCACCATGAACGGCTGAATGCGGATCTCCGTCAGCTGGATGTCGTTGCCCAGATAAGAGTCCGTTATCAGATTGTGGTAAAGGATCTTGTTCGCGAACCGCTTTCCGTATTCCTCCTCGGGATTGAACACCAGATGCGCTCCGACCAGTTTCAGGATTCTTTCATGAATCTTGTCGTGAACGCGGGCCGCGATCATCGGCGCCCCCATCTGCCGGAGAAGCGCGGTGCAGAGGATCGAGCTTTCCCGGGATTCGGCGCCGATCGCGCAAACCACCGCGTCGCGTTCCTTCGGACGCAGTTTTTCCAGTTCACCCTCGTCGGAGGCGTCCATGCAAACCGCTTCCGTCACGTATTCGGAGACCTCGTCCACAAGGTCTTTATCGATGTCCACCGCCAGAACTTCCGCGCCTTTTTCGGCAAGGTTTTTTGCAAGTGTCATCCCGAAGTTTCCCAGTCCGATGATCATAATCTGCAAAGCCATGGCAACCGTCCTTTTTTCAATATATTTCAGCTCAATGGTATTTTCACATCCGGGCGCACGGTTTTCGAAGGACCTTCCGAACCGCTCAGAAGCATGAAAAGCGTGATCGGCCCCACACGCCCGATGAACATCGTCAGAATGATGAGAACCCGTCCGATCTCATCCAGCCGGGTCGTGGCGTTCATGGAGAGCCCCACCGTCCCGAGCGCCGATCCCGCCTCGAAAATCAGCAGGCGGGCCGGCATGCTCTGCGTCATCAGAAGCATGAAAATCACAGAAGCGAACACCAGTCCGAAGGCTCCGGCGATCGTGACCGCCTTGAAGACGGTCCGGGGCGGAATCCGGCGGGAGGCCACGATGATCTCTTCCCGGTTCAGAATATTGTTCCAGAAAGTCAGCGACAACACCGCCAGCACCGTGGTTTTGATTCCGCCCGCAGTACTGCCGGGACTTCCTCCGATGAACATCATGAAAATCATCAGCAGGAAAGTCGGGGCGGAAATCCCCCCGATGTCCAGCGAGTTGAACCCGGCCGTCCGAAGCGTCACCGACTGAAACCACGCATTGCTGATCTTCGTTCCGATCCCCAGATCCTTGAGGATGCCGTTCCATTCAAAGGCAAGAATTCCGAGCGTCCCCGCCAGCAGCAGAACCGCGGTCGTAATGAAAACCAGACGCGCCGAATGGGGAACCGTCTTTCCCGCCAGAAAGCGGGGAAGCGAAAGACTGACCAGCGGCGAAAGGCCCCCCACAATAATCAGGACCGAAACGGTGCATAGAATCAGGGGATTCGACTGGAAGCGCACAAAATTTTCTCCGCGCGGGGAAAAACCCGCGTTGCAGAAAGCCGAAACCGAGGTGAAGATTCCCTCCCACAGCGCCTCGCCGGAAGAGAGGCCTTCGCCCATGAAACAGAATGTCAGAATGAGAGCGCCGGCCAGCTCGACCAGAAACGTGAACCTGAAAATCAGCACCAGCGCATCGAACAGCGGCCAGTCTCCATCCAGTTCCGTCAGACGGTTCATCACGCGTTCCTGCGCCAGACTTGGACGGCGTCCGATCGAATAGATGGCCACCGAGGCAATACTCATGATGCCCAGTCCGCCCAGCTGTATCAGCAGAAGGATGAATCCCTGTCCGACTCCGGTGAAATCCTTCCCGGTATCCAGAACGACCAGCCCGGTCACACACGATGCACTCACCGCCGTAAAGGTCGCATCCAGCACGGAAATCTCCTTGTGGGTGGAAACCGGAAGACTCAGCAGCAGAGTCCCGGAAAGACACAGCAGCAGGAAAGTCACGAGCAGCAGACGCGCCGGGTGCTTCAGCAGAACGTCCAGCCCGAATTCACCCTTTCCGGCAAAGAACAGCACGACCCACGGAATCATCGGGAGAACCAGAAGGAAGCAGAAGAACAGGATGTGTCCTGTAAACAGGGAACCGAACAGCAGGAGAGCGGCCGCTCCATTCCAGATGGTAAAGACATATTTCCAGAACGGCCTGAAAAAATTCCAGACAAAAGCCCCGTACAACACCGATGAGAACAGGGCGCCGCAGACCAGCACCACTTGAAAGCAATACGGATCGGTATGCGTGAAAAAGACGGACACCAGCATCAGGCAGAACAAAGTCGCACCCGCGCCGGAAACACGCTGGGAATACAACTGCTGCAGCGTAAGATAATGTCCTCTTCCCGCGTCGAGAAGGGAAAAGAATACAATTCCGCTGATGCCGCAGATAATCACCAGAAGCGCCAGCGCCGGACGGGTCGTCATGGCGGGAATCAGAGACACCGCCGCGAAAAACACAGCCAGAGCCCCCGCGGTCTTTCCAATTCCGGCCTCGCGGAAAAGCGTCAGGGCACTGAGCAGACAGAGAACGGATGCGGCAGAGCAGAACCAGAACTCAGGACGGCTCCACGCGGCCAGAGAGGATGCCGCGGGCAAGGCAAACAGCATCGGCACGGGCGAAATTGTCAGCAGCATTCCTTCCAGAAAACCGCGTCTGCTTTTTTTATTATGCGGATTCATGCAAACGGATTCATCCTGTCAATATACCCCCCTTCATACGCAGCGCAGCGGTCCGCACGAACGGGAAATTTTCTTCCCGTCCATTCTGCTGAAAGATATCCAACCCGCATAATATGACACACCGTGTGATAAAATGCAACCCGGGACATTTCCCCGGATTGTCGGACAGGACACGTCATTTTTTCCCAGAAGGCGTCTGGACGGGATTTTCGGCATTTGCGGCATCCTGGACAGCCTTTTCCTGTGATTCCACAATCACATAGGCTTTCAGGCGGTTCGCCATGTCTTCCGGGAGACTTTTGATGATGGCCTGCGCCATTTCAGACTTCATCTTGGCAAAAGGAGGAAGTTTGACCCGCTGATCCGGGAGGTCCGCCGCATAACGGTCGTAACAGATCTGAGCCAGCTGCAGATGGGATTCCGCCGCCGTTTCGTCACCGTAGGCAAGCAGGATGCAGGATTTCGCGATCATTCCGCCGATCAGGTCCTGCGCCTGTTTGAATCCAACGCTCTTCATTTCCTCCATCCAGTCGGTATAGACGAACTGCTCAAAGGACATGTGTCCCGCCTTGTGCCCCGTCTTGTACTCCGTCCGGAGGGAGTTGTAATACTCACGCGCCTTGTTGTACCGTCCGTAGCTGAACATCGTCAGGATGGCTCGGGACATGAAATTCTGGTAGGCGTGGAGAAACGAAGGAACCGTCGGGTTTTCCTTCATCGCCAGCCGATAGGAATCCCGGACCGCATCCACAACCGACAGATTCGGAATCAGCAGGAAGGACATGCTCGGGACTTTTCCCGGATACAGCATCCGCCCATTGGTGAAGGTGACCTGCATCGACTGGGTGATCATCCGGCTGCAATCCACATTTTTCCGCTCGGGGCTGCGTTCCGTTCCGAGAGTCGCCCAGTAAATGGCAAAGGACTCGGGCAGAAACCAGTCCAGTTCCCCGTATTTCGCATTGATGTCCGCCACCACCGACGGCTCAAGCATGAAACGGTCATACAGCCATTTGACCCGGAGGTAACTCACCAGCGATTCCAACTCCTTCGGATCGTTCAGCAATTTGCCCGCATTTTCCGGAAGGACTCCCCCCGCGTTCCGGAAGGACTCAGACAACGCGTTCATAGATGCAAACCCTTCCGTCTGAAGATCCTGCATGAACTTCGCACCGTTCTTGAACTGCTGGAGCAGAGCCTTTTCGCTGCGCGGAACCGCGGCCAGCTTCTTCCAGTCGGGATAATGTTCCCCGAGGATCTGATACATCTG
>CAYWZD010000082.1:0-11872 GCA_964462755.1 uncultured Victivallales bacterium
CCTATACGGTCCGTCGGACTTTAAAAGAGGAGGTTTCGAACATGAGAAAGGAACACAATTTTACGCTCATCGAATTACTTGTAGTAATTTCGATCATCGCAATCCTTGCCGGGATGCTTCTGCCGGCTCTGTCGAAAGCGAGGGAGAGGGCAAGACAAATCAGCTGTCTGAACAATTTAAAACAGATCGGTCTGGTTACCATCGGGTATCTGAACGATTCCAGGGATTACTATTATCCGTGGCAGAATTCTTCCTCGAACAGCTGGTCGTGGGTGCTTTACAGCAATAAATACGCCCCCAATTCGAAAATGTTCTACTGCAGCAGCATTCCCAACAATTTCCAATATAAGGACGATTTCGTCAAAACGCCCAATACGGCATGGACCTACAAATGGATCAGTTACGGTTACAATTACCTCGGGCTCGGGTCCGGTTATTTCAAGAACAGCAATTACAATTCCTCTCCGGTCAAGTTCACCGAGGTGTTCCGGCCCTCTTCAGTGGTTTCTCACGGAGACACCCGGTATGTGGTCACGGTCAACCGCGGCTACGACTGTTTTTCCGATTCCTATGTATATAACTATCCCTTCCATGACGAACGCCACTCCGGAAGCTCCAACTTAGTGTATGCGGACGGGCATGCGAATAATATTCTCCATGCCAAGACCCAGATACAGATTTCCCCCTTCAAGCAGATCAATCCGTATTACTTCCGGAATAATCCGTGAAAGGCTGTTTTTCAATGAAGAAAATTCTGCATCCCGCTTTTTTAGTCCTGCTCCTGTCCGCTTCCTTGGGAATGACGGCACAGTCTCCGCTGAAGACACTTCTCCAATACAAGGCGCCCGCATCCGATGCGGCGAAGAACTATACTACGGCGCGGAAAGTTGTCCTCCAAGGAGGGTTGCCGGCTGCGGAAGGCACGATGGAAATGAGCGTGATTCCGTGGGGCTGGAGCACGGGCGAGCACAAATGGCATTTCTTTTTTTCCGCGGCGGACTCTTCCGTGAATCCCGAACGGCAGATTCTTCTTTATCAGCAGACGGATGGACAACTTCGTCTGCTCTGGCAGGAAAACCGGAAAAGCAATCAGGTCATTGCCATTCAGTCTCCCGTGCAATTTGAAAACAGGAAAGAGGCCCGGATTGCCTTCACCTGGAAGCAGGACAAAGGAAAATGCGAAGTCGCCCTGTTTTTCAACGGAAAACTGCTTGGAAAACAATACGCCAAGTTTGAATTGGCGACAGATAAGCTGGACCGGAATCTGCTGATTGGAGACTCGAAGCGCTGGAACCCCTCCAGTGAGTTCGGCACGGCGGTGATGGAGCTGGTTCTTTGGAACCGGGCGCTTTCCCAGGAACAGATTCGTTTCAATGCAGAACGTCCTGCCGGAAAGGAGCTTGTCTTTTCGAAGACGGATTTTGTCCCGGGCGTGAAAAACCGGTTTTCTTGCCAGTATGACGGTCCGGAGCAGGGGGGCTGGCTTCTTTCTTATTTTGATGTGAACGGAAATCCGGCAGGAGAACAGCGGGTGGGGTTTCAGTCTCCGGGCGGAAGTCCCGGCACTTTCCGTCCGCTGGAATTTGAGTTTACCCCGCCCGAACTGGCAGCCAGAACGGCGTTTCAATGGAAGGGCGACGCCTCCTGTCCGCGCATTCTGGAAGCGAAAATCACTCCGGGGCTGATTTTACGGAAAAAACCGGATCACTACTGGAATGGATACTGGATATGGGATGAAGAAAATCCGAAACCGGGGTCTTACCGGTATTTCCGGGGAACCTTCGAGGTGAATGATCCGGCGGAAGTCCGTTCCGCCTACATGCAGTGGCTGACGGACAACGAATCGGAAATCTGGCTGAACGGCCGCAATATCGGAAGGGTGGGGTCCTGGGCAAACCCGAAATTGACCGGGAACATTGCGTCTTTTCTGCGGAAAGGAAAAAATGTAATGGCTATCAAGGGGTTCTGTCATTCCGGCGGTGCGGCGTTTCTGGGGGAACTGACGCTGAACCGTGCGGCGGGAAGCGAATATATCGCCAGCAGCGGAAAATGGAAAGTGGCCGAGAATCCCGGGAACGGATGGGAACAGCCGGATTTCGATGACCGTTCCTGGCGTCCGTCCACCTGTAAATATCTCCCGTCACAGAACCCGTATGGAATGGTCCCTTATACCTATTTCGGAAAACAATATGAATTGAAATGTCTGCCATTAAAATCTTCTCTGAAAGTCAATGGAAGTCAGGAAATCAATATACGGATTGAATTTACGGCCAACGAAAATATTCCGGATCGGGAAAAAATAACAGTCGACCTCTGCAAAAACCGGATTCCGGTGGTTTCCCGGATATCCTCCCTGAAAAAACTGAAGGACGGCACCTACGAGACGCAGGTTTCATTTTCTTTCCCGGCGGATGCTGAAAAAGGAACGTATGAGATTCAGTTGAGCGGTCAGGTCTTCCGCTTTGCGGGCACGGACCGTCCCGGAAAAATCGAGTATTTTCCCGCTCCAGACGCCTCCCGCGAGATGGTCGCCGAGGTCAAACGGATTCAAGGAGTTCCCCGTCTGACGGTGAATGGACACCCCATTCCGTTTCTTACTTATAAAATCGGCGGCGACCGGGAAGACTCGTATGAGTATCCGGTGGATTTTTTCCGTGCGGGAGTTCCCATTTGCGAGGCGGAACTTTCTGTTCACCGTCTCTGGACCGGAGACGGCAAAATCGACTTCAGCGCACTCGACGCGCAAATGGAGAAATTGCTTTTCGCCGTTCCGAAGGAAATGCACCTGATCATCAACCTCAGTATTTACGCTCCAGACTGGTGGAAGAAGGCGAATCCGCGCGAGCTGGTCGCTTTCCCGGACAAGACCTGGCCCCAGCCGGACTATGCCTCCATGAAGTGGCGTAAGGAGTCCGTCGGAGCGGTTTCCTCCATCGTAAATTATCTGGAAAAGAAGGCTTGCGGCGGCCGGATCATCGGTTATTTCTTTGCCGGCGGGGAAGATGGACAATGGATGCAGTGGGTGGAACCCGCTTCCCGGCGGTTCAGCGGCTACAGCCTTCCGATGAAAGAATATTTCCGCCAGTGGCTTCAGCGGAAATATGGTGACATTGCCGGATTGAACGCCGCATGGAAGACCGGCTGGAAAGATTTCGTTTCGATCGAACCGCCGCCGGAGGAAAGCCGCAAAAAAGTTCCCGGCGGATTCCTGTATGATCCTGAAAAACAAATGTTCCAGATCGACTTCCAGCAGGCGTGTTCCGATGTCGTGACGGACCTTGTCCTTCAGTATGCGGATGCCGTGAAAACGCGGACCCGCTGGAAAAAAATTGTCGGTCTCTATTATGGAAAAACTTTTTCCATTGCCGGATACAACGGTTTTGGCGAATTCGGCATTCAGCGGTTGCTGAAAAGCCGTCAGATCGACTTCTTCTCGGGGGTCGAGTATTATCAGCGCGACGCTGGCAAGCCCCATTCGGTCAGTGCCCCGCTGGACTCCTTTACGCTCCATGGAAAAATGTTCATGGACGAGGCTGATCTGCGCACTTTCGCGGGTGGCGCGAAGGCATGGGGATATACCGGCAATCTCTGGGATACGGCCAATACCATCCGGAAGATTTTCGCCATGACCGCGGTCAAGAATCAGGCGTTGCACTGGTTTGACCTCCATCCGGGGGAGTTCGCCGTGCCCGGGATCATGAAGGAGATTGCCGAGACTGCCGGAATTGCGAAGAAAAGCGTTCTCTGGCCCGACCGGAAAGGGGAGGTGGCGGTCATCACTTCCGAGCGGAGCCTTGCCTATTGCACGGAAGAGGCCCTTTCCTATACCCGTCTGGCGATCCTTCACCAGTGGAACGGATTGTTTTACCGGATCGGGACCCCCTGCGATTTCTACTTCCTCGAGGACATTCTCCAGCCCGATTTTCCGGAATACAAAATGGTTGTTTTCCTGAATGCCTGGGTTCTGGACGAGTCTCTCTGGAAAGCGGTGGAGAAACTGAAGAAGAACCGCGCCGTGCTGGTGTGGTTTCATGCGCCGGGAGTCATCCGCGGTCATCGGATGAGCACGGGAAATATCAGCCTTCTTACCGGAATCAAAGTGGAGGAGATTTCGTTCCCGGTCCGGAAAGTTGCGTTGGAATCGACTCCGGAAGTTCCTTTCCTGAAAAATATCCAGCCGATGCAGTCGTATCTTTCCGGGATTCGTCCGATGTATTATCCGGCAGACGCGCAAAGCGTACGTTTCGGGAAATTGAACGACGGTGCGGCTTTTGCGGGGGCGGTGAAGGATTTCGGCACATGGCGCTCCGTCTTTCTCAGCGCTCCGGTGATGACGCCCGAGGTTATGCGTAAAATTGCGGAATATGCGGGATGTCACATCTATTCGGAAGACGAAACGGCCATGCTTTACATTGGAAGCCGTCTTTTCGGAATTCATGCGGGCGAGTCCGGCGAAAAAACGGTCTGTTTTCCGGAAGCCTGCACTCTGAAGGATCTGATCACGGGGAAAAGCATCAATGCCCGGATGGAAAAGGTCGTGAAAATTCCGATGTCCGCGGGGGAAACAAGATTGTTCGAGAAGATATGCCGCTGAAAGGAACGGCGGCGTTTTGAATCATATAGAATAGCGAAATGAGTGTGTGTGAAATGAATATGAAAGAATATCGTCCGGCGCCGTTCTGGTTTTTGAACCACCGTCTTGAAAAGCCGGAAATCGCCCGACAGCTTCGCCAGATGCGCGAGTGCGGCGTCGGCGGGTTTTTCATGCATCCGCGCGCCGGACTGAAAACCCCTTATATGTCCGCCGAATGGATGGAAATGGTCCGTTTCATCATCGAAGAAGCGGAGAAAGTCGGACTTCAGGCATGGCTGTATGACGAAGATCCTTTTCCTTCCGGAGCGGTTGGCGGACAGGTCTTTTTCGATCATCCCGAATTTGCGGCGCGGGAACTCCGTTTTTTTGAGTTTCGTCCGGAGACACCGGGAAGGTTTGAAGCCGATCTCGGACATGGCACGGTGCTGACTGCGACCGCGTTCCGTTCGGAAGATGGAAAAACAGTCGAAGAGCTCGATGTCCGTGACCGGATCGGAATGATCCGGAGCGATTTCTTCAAATCGCCGTGGTTCAACTCCTATTACATCCAGCTGACCGGCATTGTGAAATACCCTCATTTCCGGGCGGAAACTTTCTATCCGCATCTTCAGCTTTCCCTCGAACTTCCCGCGGGAGACTGGACGGTTCTCGTGACGACCGCCGAGGTGATTCCGGGAACGGAGAAATATATGGCGAATCCCGACAACCTGAACCCGGATT
This sequence comes from uncultured Victivallales bacterium, assembly GCA_964462755.1. Classification (GTDB taxonomy): domain Bacteria; phylum Verrucomicrobiota; class Lentisphaeria; order Victivallales; family UBA1829; genus SIG94. The sequence continues at coordinate 5,315 of CAYWZD010000082.1, forward strand.
GCGTCCGTTATTTTCTGGAACACACCCACGAAAAATACCGGGAGGCGTTCGGTGACAAATTCGGGAATGTCATCCCCGGAATCTTCACGGACGAGCCTTCGGTCGGTTCCTTCATGCCGTGGACGGCCGGACTCGAACCGGCGTTTGAAAAGGCGTATGGCTATTCGATCCGCGGCAGGTATCATCACCTGTTCCGGAATATCGATGACACTTCCCGGTCTCTGCGGAAACACTACTGGGAAACAGTGTATGCCCTCTTCGATGAGAATTTTTTCGGACAGATTCAGAAATGGTGCGAAAGGAATTCCCTTGAACTGTGCGGACACGGTATCGGCGAGGAGGACCCGCTCGGAATGTCCGGCGGAAGCAATACCTTCGGCTTGCAGAAACGTTTCGCCATTCCGGGATTCGATCACATCACGCACAATGTCCCGGACGGCGTTTTCACTTCCTTGAATCTCGGCGGCAAAATGGTCGGGTCCGCCGCCCTTCAGCAGGGGAAAAAACGGGTTCTCAGCGAGTGTTTCGGCTGCAATCCCTTCAACTTCAATTCCGACGGCATGAGGAAGGTTGCCAACTGGCTGTATGCGCTGGGCGTCAACTGGCTGGTCCCACACGGATTCTTCTATTCCTATGACGGACATCGCAAGTTCGATGCCGGGAAGTCCTTCTTCTTTCAGGACCGTGATTTCTCCAGTTTCCGCCGCTTTGCCGATTATGCGGAACGCACCGGCGCCAAACTGGGGATGTCCGAATCCATGAATCATGTCTGCATTCTGTTTCCGGTTTCCGTTTTCCGCAGTCTTTTCCCGGCGGAACGCAAACGGGCGGAAGAACTCCGCGCGGCTTTGTTCCAGCTGGTTCAGGACCTTCTTGAGCGGCATGTTCAATTCGATCTGGCGGACGAAGAGACTCTGCTGAATTCGGAGTTTGGAAAAAATTCCCTGCGGTGCGGATGTCAGAAATATGGTACGATCGTATCACTTCGTATCGACGGCGTTGAAACTCCTGAAGTGAAGGAAGTCCTCCGCAAGTGTTCGGAATCCGTTCCGGTGAAATATTCCGATGAACTCGGCGGACTGTCCGCCTATGCCGGAGTTCTCCGGATTTCCCCGGATGAGCGTTCCCTGATGGGAACCGTCAAGAAAACGGAAGACGGCATTCTGCTGTATCTTTTCAACAACAGTGCCTCGCCTCGGAAGCTCGACATGTTTCTGACATCGGGCAGGGAGGTCTGCTACTGCTTCGACGCCGAGACCGGAACCTATTCGGAAATTCCGGAAAATGACGGTCGCTATTCGTTCGCGGTCGGCGGATTTGAAGCCGTGATTCTTGAATGCCGCACGGCGCTTGCGGAAGAGGTTCCGGTCTACCGGATGCCTGAAAATCTTGCGGTGAAGACCTTCGAATTCGAAAGAAATCCGGAATGGGATTATCTGCCGCCCGGTGATGACTGGGCGGCGGCGATCCACCGCTGGGATATCCGCATTGCCGGAAAAGACGGCAAGGAAAGAATGGAAAAGAACCATCCGTTCTGTCTGATCCGGGAAGTGGCCGGAACCGAGGTGCCGCTCGGAAAGAAAATCCGTCCGCGTCCGATATTTGACACCGTTGCCGAAACGCCGTCCCGGTATCCTCAGCGGATGGAGTGTTCCGCGGAATTCACCCTTTCGGAGAAGACAGCCGCCGGACCATTGCATCTGGTGCTGGAAAGCGAGACGTTTTCGGGAGACTGTCGCCTGTTTCTGAACGATTCGGAACTTGATCTCGCCGCCCTGAAAAGGAAACGAATTTACGACCCGTGGAACATTGTTGCAGACATCCGGGCGCTGTGCCGTCCCGGTCGCAATATGCTCCGGATCGTATGGGAGAGTGCGAACGAATTCGACGGCCTCCGGAGCTCCCTGTATGTATTTACAGGGAACCTTGCGGAGGACTGATTTTTCCGGGAGAAATCAGGGTCAAAGACCGATTTCACCGAGGTGGAGCTTGAAGCCGAGCTTGCGGAGACGATTCTGAAGCTCGGGCACATCCAGTTCCCAAGGCTCCTTGCGCTGATCGATCGACATGGAGGCGGCGAGTCCCGCCACCTGTCCGGTCATGGCCGCGGATGGAATGACTCGTGTGATTTCCCAGGCGTCGCCGGCGGCGGCCGTGCAGCGTCCGGCGGCGAGCAGACCGCCCATCTGCCGATTGTACAGCGTGCGGAAGGGAACTTCCCAGACCGGGCCGGATTTGCGCCAGTCCGGCAGCATTCCGATCGAATCCTCGAAATGACGGTTGTTTTGATCGTCCGCGAGCACGTAATCGCCATCGAAACAGTAGGTCTTGCGGAACTGCGGCATCAGGGGGAGCTTGAGCGGGAAATAGCTCTTGCGGTCGGAGCGCCCGGAGTCGTATTCGATCTTGAGGGATTCCCGGAGGATTCTATGGGTGTCCTGAATGAACCGGGAAACCTTTTTCCCGGAAAGGCCGCGATAGGTGAGGGCTTCCAGCAGTTCCTTGTCCGTGCTGGCTTCGGGGAAGAGTTTTTCAGAGAGGTCCTTGCGCAGCCAGATGGTGTTCGGGGTGGAAAGTGCGGCTCCTGTATGGATTTCGAACGTCAGATTTTTTCCAAGCTCCGACTCTTTGCCGAGGGCGTACATCATTGCCCAGAGGGAGAGATAATTGTCTTCCGTCAGGCAGGAAACACCCGCCCGGCGCGCGAGGATGCTGCTGCCGCTGGCGTCGATGAAACAGTGGGCTTCGATGCGTCCGCGTCCGCTTTCGTTTTCCACGATGACCGCGGTCATTTTCGCGTCTTTCGTCTCCACGGCGCAGGCGAGGGTGTCCAGCCAGAGGTCCACGCCTGAATCGAGCAGAAGTTCCTCCATCGACAGCATGAAGGAGGCGGGCGAGAAGCGACAGAGGAAACGTTTGGCTTCGGGGGCGTTCTTTTCGTTTTTCCAGTTTTCAGGAATGTCGCCCGGACCGTAGATCAGGCTGTTGCGGATCAGTTCCTCGCAGAGGCCGAATGTCGTCTGATGTCCGTTGCCGTCGCAGAGAGGCAGATAAACGTAAATCAGGCCGCTGGTGGCAAGGCCTCCCAGCAGGATGGTTTTTTCAATCAGAACGGTTTTCTTGCCCGATCGCGCCGCTTGAATGGCCGCCGCCACGCCGGCAATGCCTCCGCCGACCACCGCGACATCATATTGAACTTTGAAATCCATGAACAGACTCCCTGTTTTTATTCCGGTCGTGAAGCGTATAAAATAGCACCGATCCGGGGAAAATCAAAAAGTTCGCCGCTTTTTATGCGGTTTTGTCAGCATGGAAAGGAACGTATCAAGACCGACGGATTTCACTTCGAATGCAGAGATCGCGGGGTGGGGGCTTCTCCCCGGATTTCTCCCGGACTCCGATGGAGTGTCCGGTTCAGTACCTTCCAGAGGTGACTGCTGTCGCAGAAGCCGCATTCCTGCGCCACGGAGGAAAGAGTCGGTTCCCGGTTCTTGAGCAGGGAAACGGCCTGCCGGATACGGAGCCCGTTCAGATATTCCGCGGGGCCGACGCCGAACGTTGCGCTGAATTTCCGGAAGAGGGTGCTTTCCGACATTCCCGCGATTCTGGCGAGCGTTTTTACGCTGAGTTTTTCCGAATAGTGGCACTTCATGAACCCGATGACTTTGTTCAATGCCCATTTCGGATCGTCCGCCTGTTTTTCAGGGTAATACCGGGAGAGCGTGAGAACGATTTCCATAAAGATCAATGTGATGAGAATATGGTATCCCGGCCGCCGCTCCCGGACCTCCCGTTCGATTTTTTCCAGCGAAGCCAGCACTTCTCCGACCGCCTCTTCCGGGAGTCGTGGAACGATTCCGTTGAAGACCTTGTGTTCTCCGGCTGATTTTTCCACAGGATACACCTCCCGCGGAAATGTCCGGTCGCTCATGACCAGCATGGGCAGCGGAATCGTGGAATCGTAGATCAGATTGTAATATTCCGCGTTCCGGCTTGAGTCGCTGTAGGCGTGGAGCATTCCCGGATGAAGCAGCAGAAAACTGCCCCGTTTCAGACGGACCTTTCCCCCTTCCCAATAGTGGTCGACCTCTCCTTGTTTCATGATGACCAGCTCGGAAAACTCATGGGTATGGTAATCTTTCGGAAATGCGGGTTCGAAGTGAACGGTCTTACGGCTCCATCGGGTTCCGCGGGTCGTGTTCAGCAGGACGGAAACCGGAAAATGGTCCTCCTGAAAAAACGACGATGATTTGAGTATATCCATGCCCGTGGCTCCTGTTTTGGCAGTATAATACCTGTATTCGACGTTTTTGTCAATTGAAAATCCCTGAAAAAGCAATATAATACCGGAAACTCTCCGGCAGATTCCGGAGCGGATTTGTGATTCCTGAATTGTTTCATACCCAGGAGAGGAATGTCTGATTTATGAAAAAACTGAAGATCGACTTCGGAAAAAAGATGGCGCGGATCAAACCGCTTCATGGGATCAATAACAGTCCCGTCACTTACGGCGAAGCCCTGCCGGAACTGACGGCGGCCGGAATCCCGTTTGTCCGGACTCACGATACCGCGGGGGCGTATGGCGGGACTTATTTCATTGATATTCCCAACATCTTTCCCGACTTCAACGCGGACCCCTCCGATCCGTCTGCCTACGACTTTGCCTTTACGGACGCGTATCTGAAAGGACTGAAGGCATCCGGATGCGACATTTTCTACCGTCTGGGGGTCACGATCGAAAATCATTACAGAATCAAGGCATACCGCATTCAACCTCCGGCGGATTTTCTGAAATGGGCGAAAATCTGCGAAGGCGTGATCCGTCACTACAACGAGGGATGGAACAACGGGTTCCACTATGGCATTACTTACTGGGAAATCTGGAACGAACCCGAGAATCCGCCCATGTGGTCCGGCACGCCGGAAGAGTTTCTCCGTTTTTACGGCACGGTCTCCAAGCACCTGAAATTCTGTTTCCCGAAACTGAAAATCGGCGGATACGGACATTGCGGATTTTATGCGATCACCCGTGAAAACCAGACCGACTTCTACAAGGGGTTCGTCACTTTCTTCGATGATTTCCTGAAGTATGTGACCGCTCCGGCAACCCGCGCTCCGCTGGATTTCTTTTCCTGGCACCACTACTCCAGCGGCGATGCTTTGGAGATTGTCGCCCATGCGGAATACGTCGACCGCAAGCTCAAGGAATACGGGCTCGCGGAGACGGAGAATATTTTCGACGAATGGAACTACTTCGACTGGACTCTGCCCTCGCAGAGAGTCTGGGACTACGCCAAGGAGATGCCCAGCGCGGCGTATATCGCCAAGGTGTTCTGCCACATGCAGAACTCCCCCATCGACAAGGCCCTTTATTACGATGCCCTTCCCACCCGTTCCTACTGTGGTCTTTACTATTTCCCGAGTTTGCGTGTGACAAAGGTCTACTATGCGTTCAAGGCATTCAATCAGCTGTATCGTTTTGGCGATCAGACGGCCCTTTGCGGCGTCACGCGGAAAGACCGTTTTCAGGCGATTGCGGCAGGCAATGAAAGGGAAGGGGCGATCCTTCTGGTGAACTGGAGCCCACGCTCACAGGAAGTCCGGCTGGAAATTGAAAACGGTGCTTCTCCTTCGTCGTCGCTTCTGCTCGATGAGAAACATGATCTGGTGAAAGTCAATGTGTCGAAGACCGGCCGGATTGTCCTGCCGCCCATGTCCGTTCAGGTGGTCCTGTGCGGAGCATCCGGCGCGGCAGGCGAATTGAAGACGGTTTCCGCCGGACGTGAAATCGTTCAGGCAGGATTGGACGGACAGTAAAATTACGTCTGCGTCAGAGTGGCGAGATGACGGTTTTCGGAGCGAAAAGGACCGGTTTCTTTGGAACGGGCGCGGTTCCTTCGATCATGTCGATCAGCAGTTTCGCGGCATATTCGCCCTCGGCCTCCGTGTCCTGAATGCAGAGAAAAATCCGGTCGAAGAAATCCGGCTTCTTGAATTTCCAGGAGTCGAACATCGCGCCGAAACAATGCTCTGGAGTATGTTCCGCAAAATACCCGGCAAGGTCCGGAATACAGGTGGGGGAGTCGCCGAAAACCCCCAGACGGCGGGGCTTGTTTTTACGAAGCAATCCGGGCAGGGCATTTACCTCGGATACGAACGGGATGCCCGCTTCCCTGAGGCGATTTTCCGCAGCGCGTTTACGGAAGGACGCCACCGTGTTCTGCGCCGGAAAATGAACCAGCGCCGCATCCATTTCGAGTTCCAGCAGTTTGTCCGTGAGCTGGCCGATGCTTTGTTCTGCGTCGTTGCTGATCGCGGGCACGGGAAGATTCGGGAACCACTGGTCGAGGCACAACAGCGGGAATTTCATTTTTTTCAATGCGAGATACTCCGGAGCGTCCGGCGGCAGCGGGGGAGGGGAATACAGCACGGCGGCGTCGCAGAGTTTCTGTGCGAAATCGGCGAGACACCGCCTGAAACGCGAGTCCGTGTCGTTGTGAAGGAGGATCATCAGCGTGTAGCCCCTGCCGGAAAGATAGCGGTTCATGGACACTGCGG
>CAYWZD010000083.1:0-11840 GCA_964462755.1 uncultured Victivallales bacterium
CATGGAGTTCCATGGGCCCACATAGGATTTCCGTTCGCTGATGGCGGGAAAGGCCAGACGTTTCACTCCTTTGGAGGCAAAATATTCTACCGCCAGACGTCCCATCTCATCCAGATCGATCAGGACATAACGGCACCAGGACATCTCCTCCTGATTATGATAGCGGAACAGAAATACCGTGTTCCTGAATTTTTCCGGGTTTTCCCGCAGAAAATCATAAGGGAAATTGGTTGTCCCTTCCGCGAGGAATCCGTAAGGCTGCTGCTTTGCAACGAGACGTTTCAAAAACGAAATGATTCCTTCACTGTCTTCCGTCAGGTTGGAATCGAGAATCACCGGAAACAGTCCGTGTTCCTGAAGAATCCGGTTTGCCGTCCAGGCCATTTCACCATAAACGTCGCCTTCGCTGACCGTGACAAGCGCCACCGCGTTGCTGGCCGGCATCGAAACTTTCTGCCGGACCAGCGTGCCTCTGCGCGGCGCCCGTTCCAGAAGTCCTTCCGCCACCAGACGATTGAGGCCAATGGAAACGGTCCGCTGATTCATTCCGAACATCTTGGCCAGCTCATCATTGGTGGGAATCCGGTCGCCGCAGCGATATTTCCCCGATGCCAGCCATTCCCGCACGGTTTCCGTAACCACATCCTGTTTCAAAACGGAAGAAATCATGATTCACCCATAAATAACTTCATCTATGCATTAATTATACATTAATATAACACATTGTCAAGATGCCAAACAGAAAAAAAAATGATTTTTTTAGGAAAAGCGCTGTTTTCAAACTATAAAATGACAATTAGTTTTCTCACTAAAAAACACGTTGCCACGCTCAAAATTTGCGAAAACCTTTTATCACGTTACATTTGAACCGGATGTCTCGAATTTGACCGTTCGCCCCGTCTCCGCGGAGCGATGGACCGCGTTGATGATCCGGATGCCGAACAGGGCGTTTTCCGCTTCCAGTTCCGTCTTTTTTCCGGTCAGGAGAGACTCGCGAATATCGCTCATCCCGCGTTCCATATAGAGGACCGGATCGGTATCGCCGTGATGGAAATTCTCGTCCGTTGCGAGCGTAAAAACGCCATCGGTTTCAGGAGACATCAGGCGGAAGACGCTGTTGTCTCCGGGGTATTTTTCCATGACAAGCTCGGCAAAGCCGTTGAGGAACCGTTCCGCGGCTTCAACGGTGAGAGCAATCGGCTTCTCGATCAGGACCGCTTTCGCCCCGGAGCGGATAGCGTCGATGACATGAATTTCGCGGTCGCGCGCCCATGTGCAGACACTGATGACGTCCGGTTTGATCTCTGCGAACATCGGTTTGTAGTCGGCGTAACCGGGGACTTCCGGGAACGCCGCCGTAAAGTCTTTCAGATTCGGCTCCGAACAGTCCGCAACCCCGGCAAGCCGGAGTCCGGGAATCCTCGAAATCGCGGCGGCGTGACAATATCCGATCGAATGCGCGCCGCCCTTGCCGGGCTTGGAATTGCCACAGCCGACGATGACCCATTTGAAGTTTTCCATTGCAACAGTCTCTCTTTTGTTATTTCCAGCGGCAGACCGCCGAAAGGATTTCTTTACGATCCAGTTTCCCATAGACGTCCGGCATCTCTTCCGGCGTGAAACAGTTCCGCGTAAAGGCCGCGCCGGAAACCCGCCCGGAACGCAGTAGTTCGACCCCCTTCTGGCGGTCCTCCACGCTCCGGTCGAATGGAGTAAGAACAATCACCCCTTCCCCCTCGAAAAACGAGAATGGATTGAGGGAGACATCGGCCACGTAGTTTGCCTGAAGGACCAGGCGGGGCCAATTTTCCCGGGAGAAACGGACCGGCTCCCGGCAATCCGGGGAATGATTCAACGGACTCCGGCGGATCATCCGGCACGCGGTCTGAAAACCGGGCGTGCTTCCGCTCGATTCCACAACGATGTCGAACCCTCCGTTGCCGATCGTCTTCAGACGGTTTTTGGCATCGGGGTCCTTCAAGTCGACGACGGCGGAAACGCCGCGTTCCCGCGCCTCGGCCAACCGCCGGTCATCAATGTCGCATACCGTGACGGCGCACCCGTGCATCTTCAGAAATTCGGCGGAAAAAGCCCCGATCAGGCCTTGTCCGACCACCAGCGCCTTTTCGCCCGGCCGAGGGACGGCGCTTTCCACTCCGCGGAGGCTGATCGACAACACTTCCGCAATCACATAATCAAATGGATCGCAGTTCTCCGGGAGAAGCACTGGACGGTCCTCCCCCTCCGCGACATAGGCATGAAGGGACGCCTGTCCGCCCCACATCGAGTCAACATCCTCGAATGGGACCGGATTGCGACAGCTCACAAGGTCTCCGATGCGAAACCCTTTGACCTCCGCTCCGACTTCCGTAATACGGGCGACCGCGGAATATCCCGGCACGACCGGATACCGTCCTTCCGCTCCGTAGAATCCGTGCAGCACCCGCAATTCCGTTCCCGGCGAGACAAAAGTATAGAGTGTCTCCGCCAGCATCTGGCTTTTCTCCAGCGGCCGGAGCGTGATTTCGCGCACCGCCACCTTGTTTTTCGCTTCAAATACAACGGCTTTTCCCTTCCGCATGATTCGACTCCTTTCCGGTTGTCTCCACAGAATATATTTCAGAAGCCGTCTTTTTTGAATAAACAAAACGGAAAACAGGTTTGCACTTTTCGAAGAAAATATGAAATCCGTAAAAATTTGACTTTCAGTGAAAACGAGGATATTTTATACACAAAACAGGGAGAATACGGCATGGCGACGATTCATTGTCATTTTGCGATGCATATACAAACCGGACCCGGGATCAAAGGAAAATTCCATACGCATTCGTGTGTCGAAATCATCTTCTACAACTCCGGCACGGGCTATCTGCTGGCAAACGGAAAATCCATGCCCTACCGCAAGGGAATGTTTTCCATCTATCAGCCCGGAGCCGCTCATGCCGACAATGCGGCGGAAAACGGAGTCCAGTTCTGCATCGGGGTGTCCGGCTGCGACTCCGATCTCCTGCCGCCCGGGATGTGGGAAGCGGACAGCGGCGCCCGGAGCGCTTTCAAGCGGATGATTCGCAGTTCCGGACGCGCGGACCCGCTCGAACTCGATGTTCTCGCCGGACTTGTCCTTCTGGAAATCCGGCGTCAGCTCACCACTTCGCACAGCATGGAATCCATGGGGTTCAGCGACCGCGCGGCACAAGCGCGCCATCTCATGGAAGAGCACTTTCAGGAACCGATCGACCTCGAATCCATCGCCCGGCAGGTATTCGTCGGGAAAGAATATCTGCGCCAGCTTTTCCGGGAGAAATACGGGGAATCCCCGATCCGGTTTCTCATCCGGAAGCGGATAGAGCTGGCCTGCTATCTCTTGGCCTCCACCGATCAGCCGATTCAGGAGATTGCCCGGATGGCCGGCATCCGGAATACGTTTTATTTTTCCCGGCTGTTCAAAAAAAGGATGGGCGTTTCCCCGCTGGAATACCGGCGGAAACGGGATATTTCTTTCCATCCCATTGAAATTCCGTGGAAAACCTGAAACGAACAGAAACCGTATTCGACAGCCATTCGCAATTTGACAAGCGGAATTTGTACGCTATCTTACTTTCGCACCCTCTCGGCCGCTGAAAAGCGCTGCCGGAAACAAGTCCTCTCCGAATGCAACGGCTGAAACGGAATTTCCACAGGAGCAAAGGGGAAGCGGAAAATGCGAAGATTGAAACATTGGCTGTCGGATATTCTCGCCCGGATTCGTCTTTATCTCACAATCCGTCGCGCTTTCGCACACGATCTCGGACGATACCATCATTTTTCCACTCCGCCATCCGGAGGCACCGCCGAACAGCAGGCGGCGCGGCTGGTGGCAATTTCGCACGGTCTGGAAAAAGGACTTGCCATGAACCAGCCGCGTCCCGGATTCGGAGTCGCGAAGGCCGGAATGCTGTTGAAACTCCTGCGCGGCTTCGAGGCTTCCTGTCCGGATTGCCTCGACCACTTCGGCTATCGGCTTTCCTCGGGAATCCTGTTCCACTATGTCGAGTTCCAGAAGCAATGCGGAACCGCTCTGCCGAAGGAACTGGAGACATTCACCGTCAAAGGGCCGGACATTCCCGGCGGAACAGCGGTGCGGAAGGGGGCCGAACTGCTGGAAGCGGCTCACAGCGAATTCCCGAAACTGGCCGGGAGCCGGGTCAGCATCCGTGACTTCAACGGCGAAACAGTCTCCATGGAAACGATCCGGAAAGCCGTATCGCTGGCACAAAGGACGCCGTCCAGCTGCAACCGGCAGCCGGGACGCGTTTACGTGATCACCGATCCCGAACGGATCCGGAAAGTCTGCGAGATGCTGCCCGGATTCCATGCGTTCGGCAGTCCCGTCGACAAACTTCTGCTGGCCGCCGCGGACATACGGGTTTTCGCCGGGCCCGGGGAACGCCACCAGATGTGGGCGGAAGGCGGAATGTTCGCCATGTCGCTTCTGTATGCCCTGAACAGCCTCGGAGTCGCCACCTGCGTTCTCAACTGGTCGGTCGTGCCGGAGCGCGACGAGGAAATGCGCCGCATTCTGGAAATCGACAAGGCCCATGAGAACCTGTTTTTCATCGCAGTGGGACACTTCAAAGAGGAAAACAAGGTGGCGGCTTCCGAAAGACGCCCGGTCGAGGAGATTCTTTTCCTCCGTTGAACGGGAAAACTCATTTTCCGGCGGCATTCCGCCATATTCCGTCCCCCTTCCGGGTGGGAAAATCGGCTTTCGGAAAACGTTCCATCCGCCATATGATTTTTTATATGGCATTCAAGAAAAGTCAAATAAAACCATTTTTATTTCTATTATCTATTGATTTTTACATTTTAAAATGTATATTTTAGCAAAAGGCACATCATAAGAGGTATATAATGACAACATTGGCAGGACAAAAATCGAAGGAGGCGTTCATAGAGGCGGCGGGGAAACTATTCTCCGAGAAAGGGATCGATCGCGTCTGTCTCAACGAGATTGCAAAACAAGCCGGAGTCGATGCCTCCATGATCAACTACCACTTCGGCGGCAAGGAAGGACTGGTCCAGGCCGTAATCGAGAAAGCGTTCAACCAGTGGCATGAAGGCGATATCATCAGATATTATGAGGATAACAAATCGCTGCTGGGTTCACGCGACGGGCAGATCATTTTCATCACCGGAGTAGTGGAAACGGTATTCCGCACGCTCGGGAACAAAAATGGAGAAGTTCCCGCCACCAGCGTGCTGCTGCAGCTTCTCCAGTATCCGCATCCGCTGCGGAAGCAGATTGTCGAGCGTCACATCAACAAGGATGTCCGGTGTTTCTGCGACATCTACAAAAAAATCACAGGAAACGAGGACTTCGAAAGCGCCTTCTGCTGGTATCTGTTCCTGATCTGTCCGAAATATATGTATTCGGCGTGCCCCGGGATGATCAACTTGTTTCATCCGAAAGGAAAAGTCTCCGACACTTTCGATCGCAGACTTCAACATTTCACCACGAAAATACTGCTGTCCGGATTCGGACTGGATTGATGGAGGAAAGTAAAAGATGAAACTCAGGAAAATAATGATCTTCGCAATCGCCGCGATTCTGGTTGCCGCGGCGGTTCTCTTCGGCCTCCATCTGAAAAAAGAAAAGACGGCGTCTTCCGGAACGGACGCCGCCGAACGGGTCGTAAAGCTCGTCCGGGTCGAAAAGAACGCGGCAAGGGGAGGCATTTCCTATCCCGGCCGGGTCAAACCGGTGCGCCGCGCGGAATTGTTCTTCAGGGTTTCCGGGCCGGTCATCGAACGGAACCTGAAATATGGGCAGACCGTGGAAAAAGGCGATGTCCTGATGCGGATCGATCCGCGCGATTATGAACGGGAGGTGGAGCGTCTTACCCAGGAGCTGAAGATGCAGAAGGTGCAGAATGCGCTTGCGACAATCGAATACAACCGTCAGAAGCAGCTGATTCAATCAAGAGCGATCAGCCAGTCGACGTTCGATGCGGTAGACGCCAAAAAGAAAGCGTCCGACGCCCAGGTGCAGATGCTGGAAGTCTCCCTGAAAATCGCCAAGGACAAGCTGCAGGACACCGTGCTTTACGCTCCCTTTCACGGTGCGATCTCCGACTTGAAAATCGAACAATACGAAATTGCGAATGCAAATGTTCCGGTGGTGACGCTCAACGATCTGCGGGAGGCTGAAATCAAAATCAGCATTCCCGGGGGAAATCTCCCGGACGCCAGCATTTATGACGAAAAACGTTTCCTCGGACTGAAGTTCGACGTGACTTTCCCGGGTCGCGGAGACAAGGTGTTCAAGGCGGCCATTTACGAGTTCAAGCCGGTGGCGTCGGAGGAGAGCGAAACCTATGAAGTCACCCTCCGCATGAAAGTTCCGGACGATTTCCTGATTCTTCCGGGAATGAGCGTGGAGGTCCACGGACTGCCCTATTATCAGAAGGAGAAAAAAGAACGGATCAAGCTTCCTTTCGCCGCGGTGTTCAAACGCGACGGTCAAGAAGCGGTGTGGGTCTATCATCCGGAAACGGGAAAACTGGAAATGCGGAAGGTGAAAACCGGGCGGATGGCGGACGGCAGTTCGGTTTTCATCGAAAACGACTTGAAACCCGGTGAATACGTCGTCGCCGCCGGGGGCGACTGGCTGACCGGAAAAACAGCCGTTCGGGTTCTGAATCCGGAGGTCTTCCATGAAAATCATTGATTACGTATTGAATCACAAAAGTTTCTTCTGGCTGCTGATGGTGGCGGTGACAGTGGGCGGAATCTTTTCCTATCTTCATCTCGGACGGCTGGAGTATCCGACATTCAAGATCAAAAAAGCCACCGTGGCGACCTTGTATCCGGGCGCGACCGCCCGCGAAGTGGAAACCGAGGTGACGGACAAGATCGAGGAAGAACTCCAGAAAATGTCTCAGATCGACAACATCACATCCGTCAGCCGGAGCGGATTTTCCCTGATCTTTGTGGAAATCCGCGGAAAATACACCGCGGCGGAAATTCCACAGATCTGGGATGAACTGCGACGGAAGGTCAACGACATCAAACCGTATCTTCCGGACGGGGTTTCCGGCATCAAGATCGGCGACGACTTCGGCGACGTTTACGGAGTTTTCCTTTCGCTGTCCGGGCCCGGCTACACGATCGATGAACTCAAGGACTACGCGGACACCCTGAAAAAAGAACTTCTGCGGGTTCCCGACGTGGCGAAGATCGCCCTGTGGGGCGTTCAGGACAAAACCATTTACGTGGAATTCAACCGGGCGAAGCTCGCCAACCTGAAAATCTCCCAGGAGAAACTGTTCCAGACGCTGAGCAGCAGCAATCAGGTCGAAGAGGCCGGTTCGGTGAAAATCGACGATGAATACACGCGCCTCCGGGTGACCGGGTCCATCGACGGAGTGAATTCCATCCGGAACCTCTACGTTTCCGACTCGGAAGGACGCCTGTTCCGCATCGGGGACATTGCCGAAGTCAAGCGGGGACATGCGGAGCCGGCCGACCAGATCATGCACTTCGATGGGAATCCGGCCATCGGGATCGGCATTTCAACCGTCGACGGCGGCAATGTCGTCCGGATGGGCGACGCCATAAAAAAACGCCTCAAGGAGCTTGAAAGCAGCCGTCCGGCCGGGATGGAGATCAACTTCATCAACTTCCAGTCGGAGAATGTCCAGGAATCCCTGAACAACTTTATTGTCAACCTGATCGAATCGGTGGCCATCGTGATCGGCATTCTGCTGCTGACCATGGGATGGCAGTCCGGACTCGTCATCGGCATCACGCTGCTTCTGATCATTCTGGGCACATTCATCGGAATGGACCTGATGAAGATCGACATGCAACTGGTCTCGCTGGGCGCGCTGATCATCGCGCTCGGCATGCTGGTGGACAACGCCATCGTGGTCGTCGACGGATTTCTGGTGAAGACTTCGCGGGGGACGGAACGGGCCCGGGCGCTGAAGGACATCGTCATGGAAACGCAATGGCCTCTGCTGGGCGCGACCGCCGTCGCCATTCTGGCCTTTCTCGCGGTCGGTTTCAATGAGGGAAACATCGGGGAGTTCTGCCGGTCGCTTTTCTATGTGATCATGATCTCGCTGTTCCTGAGCTGGATCATGGCGCTGACCTTCACGCCGCTTCTCTGTCTGGTGCTGATCAAGGTCCGTCCCGTCAACCCCGAGACGGGAGACGTGTATGACGGGAAAATCTACGCCGCCTACCGGAAACTGCTGGAAGGCTGTCTCCGTTATCGCAAAACCGCCCTGTTTCTCCTCCTGCTCGGACTTCTTGTCTCGGTATGGGGCTACGGAAAAGTTCCGAAGTCGTTCTTTCCTGATTCCACCCGGAAACAATTCTATATCGACTACTGGCGCAATCAGGCGAGCCACATCGACGAAACGGAAAAGGATGTCGCCTCCATCGCAAAATTCGTGCGGACGCTTCCCGGCGTGAAATCCACCGCGACCTTTGTCGGGGAAGGAGCGCTCCGGTTCATCCTGAGCTATGACTACAACAGTCCGTCGCCCGACTACGGCCAGATTGTGGTGGAGGTGGACGATTATCAGAAAATCCCCGCGCTGGGCGCGCAAATCGGAAAATATCTCAGGAGCAATTATCCGAGCGCGGACGCGATGATCATGCGTTTTTCCGACGGAATTTCGATTCCCTTCAAAGTCGAAGCGAGATTCCGCGGTCCGGATCACAAGGTCCTGCGCGAACTGGCCGCCAAAGCCAAAGAGATCATGCGGGAAGACGGCAACGCCCGTTATATCCGAGACAACTGGAGGGAGCCGGTCAAGGCGGTCCAGCTGAATTATTCGGAGATCAAGGCGCGCCTGACCGGAATCTCCCGGAAAGATCTGGCCCAATCCCTGCAATGGAACTTCAACGGCGTCACCTGCGGCGTCCTGCGGGAGAACAACACCCTGATCCCGATTGTTTCACGTCCGGTCGAATCGGAGCGCAAGAGTATCTCCGAGCTTGCGAATGTGCGGGTCTGGAGCAGCGCCGCCAGTAAGAGCTATTCCCTGGCACAAGCCAGCGACGGCATCGAAACGATCTGGGAACCGCCCCAGATCCGCCACCGCGACCGGGTCCCGACCATTACCGTGCAATGCTCTCCGGTCACCGGCACGGCGGCGGACCTTCAGAAACGGCTCCAGCCGAAAATCGGAGCAATCCAGCTGCCGCCTCTTTACACGCTGGAATGGGGAGGCGAACAGGAGCAGAGCGAAATCGCGCAGGCCAAGCTGAAAACGCTGTTTCCGGTCAGTCTGATTCTGATGTTCCTGATTGTGGCAATGTTGTTCCGGACGGTGCGCGAGCCGCTGGTGGCCTTCGTCACATTGCCGTTCGCCCTGATCGGAGTCGTCGGCGGGTTGCTTCTGCTGAATCTTCCCTTCGGATTCATGGCGATTCTCGGATTCCTCGGACTCTCCGGAATGCTGCTGAAAAACGCGATCGTGCTGCTGGACCAGATCCGTCTCGAACAGGAAAGCGGGAGTTCCCATTATCAGGCAGTTCTCAATGCCTCCGTCAGCCGGCTGCGTCCGGTGACCATGGCCGCGGGAACCACGGTATTCGGCGTGCTTCCCCTGCTGTTCGACGCCTTCTTCGCCTCCATGGCGGCGACGATCATGTTCGGTCTGCTGGGCGCCACGATTCTGACACTGTTCATTGTCCCGGTAACCTATTCTCTCCTCTTCCGGATTCCTTCCCCGAAGAAGCCGTGACACGACCGTTCAACGGCAGAGGAACGCGCCCGCAATCGCGGAAAGAAGGATCAGTACCGTCGTGGAGACTTTTGTCTTCAGAAACAGGGTCAAGACAACAGCGCAGATGACAAACCCTCCGAGCGAGAACCGGAAATTTTCAGGCAGTCCCGCGCCTTGCCCGATCAGGGTTTTCAGGAGATCGGCCCACGGAATCGGCGCGGTGAAAACCGACATGCCGAGAAACAGGAACGCGGCAAAAAAGATCATCGCAAGAGAAACCGGCCGCACCCCCTGAAGAATGCCGCGGACCCATACATTTTCACGCCAGCGCGAAATCGAATAAAACGCCAGAGATCCCAGAAGCAGAGAGGGCGCAATCAATCCGAGACTGGCAAACAGCGCCCCCCAGAAACCGCCCTGGAGATACCCTACATAGGTGGCGGCATTCATGCCGACCGGACCCGGAGTCACCTGGGCAATGGAAACGAGATTCCCGAAGGTTTCCATGTTGATGACCCCTCTTTTTTCCACCAGTTCATTGATGATCAGAGGGATCAGCACATATCCGCCGCCGAAGCTGACGCACCCGAATTTGGCGAAGAGCAGGAACAGAACAAAAGGATTCATTTCGGCCCCTCCCCGGGAAGAACGGCGTCACCGCGCGTCTTGCGCCAGAATGCGTAAGCAACGCCCAGCGGCATGGCGCATAGAATCACGTAAACCGGGTTGATCTTCATCAGGAGCAGAAACAGGGCAAGAATCGCCACGATCACTTCAAAACGGCCGGTGAACGTCTTTTTGGCAAACCGGTATGCCGTGACGAGGATCAGTCCGGTGATACAGGCGCGCACTCCGGCGAACGCCCCCAGCAAATATGGATTCGAAGGCTCCAGATGCGGGAAGAATGCCGCGATAGCCAGAATAATCACCACGGACGGGAGGCAGACTCCGAACGCGGCGGCGAGCATTCCGCCGATTCCGGCGAGTCTCGTCCCCACATAAACGGCCGCATTGCAGGCGATGATTCCCGGGATCGTCTGGGAAAGGGCGGTCATTTCCAGCAGTTCCTCCTGAGTCAGCCATTTATTCTTGCGGCTGAAGGTCTCTTCCACCACCGGCAGGATGGCGAGTCCGCCCCCCACCACCAGAGCCGCGATCTTCGCGAAGGTGAAAAAGAGAATCCAGAGTTTTTTCCAGTAGGTTTTGTCCATGGTCTCCTGCTCCATGACGGCCCGTTCCCGGTGAAACGGTCGGAATAAACAAAAGAGGACGGCCTCGAAAAAGAACCGTCCTCAACAATCACAGATGTCTCAATTGCTCAGCGATGGCGCAAAGTGCGGCGCTTTTTCTCGCTCGGCTTCTCAAAATGCCTTCTGTTGCGAAGTTCCTTGAGGGTGCCTTCTTTGTCAAGCTTCTTTTTGAGACGGCGAAGAGCTCTGTCGATCGGTTCGCCTTTTTTCAAACGGATTTCCGTAGCTTCCATGATGTTCACCCCCTTTCTTCCATAAATTGGGCATATTCTGATATTCAACAAAATTTATTCATTCGCGAAACCGGCCTCATCCACGAGAAGGTCGCGCAATTTGCTCAGGGCCTGATTCTGAATCTGGCGGACGCGTTCGCGTGTGCGTCCTATTTCCTGACTGACTTCCTCCAGCGTGCGGGAGCGCGTGCCGTCCAGACCGAAACGCATTTTCAGAATCATGCGTTCGCGCTCGTCCAGCTCCTGAAGGAGATCGACCAGACGGCTGACGGATTCGACGTCGCTCAGAATGCGATCCGGAGTCATGGCGCCGCGGTCCGGGATGATGTCCTGGAACTCGCCGTCCTCGCCCTGCTGAATCGGATCGTGAAGGGAGAAGGTCCGGAGGTCCGCCAGACGAAGTCCGGCCACGGTCCGTTCGCTGAAGTCGAGATCCTTGGCGATTTCCGCGTCGGTGGGTTCGCGTCCGAGCTTTTCCGCCAGTTTCGTGCGGATGGACTTGATCTTGTTGATCTTTCCGGCGGACTGCACGGGAATGCGGATGATCCGGCTCTGGTTGGCCAAGGCGCGGCGCATGGACTGTTTGATCCACCAGGCGGCGTAGGAGCTGAACTTGGCGCCCTTGGCGGGATCGAACT
>CAYWZD010000084.1:0-11782 GCA_964462755.1 uncultured Victivallales bacterium
AACGGCGATTATCCCGTTTTTATTGTACAACAACTACATTTTAAGAGGATCCCTAAAGCTATTGATTATGTGATGCGTCCCATCCTGATTCGTGGCGAGGCGACCATGCTTTATGCAAGAGAGAAAAGTGGAAAAAGTGCTTTGTCCTACAGCATTGCGGCGCGTGTGGTCGCCGGCGATTTTTCAACTCGTCCGGTTCCACTGTTGCTGGAAAAATGGTGGACGGTTCCGCAGAAAGGACATAAGGTATTATATCTGGATTTCGAGAATAAACAACTGATTGAGCGTAATAAATCGTTGTTTCAGGAGTCCTATTTCCCTGTGGAGAAGAAAACGGAATGCCAGCAAAATCTGATCATAAAAGACTTAAGCAACGAGGGGAAAGATTACTCCTCACCAGGCAATCATCAGGAAATTATCGATATGATCGAAGCCGCCCGCAAGGAGGGAACGCTTGATCGGCCGGTTGATTTGCTGGTCATTGACACCTATACCGCTTTTATCCAGATGGAAAATCCCCAGACCCCGGCCAATTTCAAGCAATTCATCAATAAAATTCGAAGCATGGGAATTGCCGTATTAATTGTTCATCATGCCAACGCGGAGAATGAAGTTCGGGGACTGCGGAGCAAGCTGGATCAGCTTGCATTTAAATTCAAAGTATACCGGGACAGTGATGAAAAAGGGGATCTCGAAGAATCTCCTGTCTGGATCGAATATGAAGAACAAAGGTATGAGATGGGGCATAAACTCAAAGAACCGTTCCAGGTCCAATACAGCAATAGCGACCATCATTGGCACGTCGTCAATCCAGTGCGGGACGAAAATGCTGAACTGAAACTGATCGTTGATGACTACAAGCGGTATGGCTACAACCGTGATGCCATCTGTGCGATGCTGGGCTTGCAGAAAACAGCTCTTTCGGAACGTCTTGCGGAAGTAAAAAAACGATGAATTCAACCCGCCACACGGTCGCAAAATGGCCGTGTGGCGGGAATCATTATTTTTCCAAGATAACTTTTACTCTCTTCAAAACTTCATCGCTCGGCTCCGTTGCATTACAGATTTGTTCCAACGCTTCATTGATTTTCTGTTGAGCAGATTTGTCACCAAACTCTCCGGTGATTGCTGCGATGGCCTTCTGCTGCGCCTCATCGCCGACGTGAGTGTAATATTTGTTGACGATCTCGGAGTCGGCTCCGAGGATGGAAAGCACCGTCGCCTGCGGAACTCCGGCTTCGGCGCAGTAGGAGGCGAATGAATGGCGCAGAGAATGGAACCCGTAGATCGTCACCTTCTTATCGCGTCCGGGAACTTTCACCGACGGTTCCAGACCGATCCAGCGGATCACCCGGAGCATATCGATATTCACGAGATTATTGCCGACGTTCTTGCCGAGAGCATTGATCTGATTGTAACGGGCGGCAATATTCGGGCAAACGTAATCGGTCTCTCCGGTCTTCCAGACCAGCGCTTCCCGGAAAATTTCCAGCAGTTTCGGGGCTATGGGAATGGTGACCTCCTTGCCGGTCTTGAACTGTTTCACCAATACCCGTTTCCGGTTGAAGTCGATCTTGCTCCAGCGCAACAGAACACAGTCCTTCATCCGCTGACCGGTAAACATGCCAAGGTAATAGACGACTCGGACTTCCGGCTTATTGAGAACCTTGTGCTTGTCATCGTCAAGGACGGATTGTAATTGTTGTTCCTGTTCCCGCGTAAATGAAAGGCGGTGCACATCGTGCTCGCGTTCTTCCCGTTCCTTTCGCAATAACGCCGGAGACTGAAATGGATTTTCCCCGTTCCAATACTCCCGGAGGACCCGGAACACCCGCCGAATGCGTTTGATCTTGCGGTTATGGGTGGAAACGGCGATGTTCAGCTTGCGCATATGCTGTGCATAGCTGTCGGCGACGTTTCCGGTAATATCCCGCAATGTTCCGGCCGGATTATTGATCCAATCCACAAACTCCTGGAAGGTCGAACGGTAGGCGAGAGCCTCGCTGACCGTGTCGGGAGTGGCGCGTTCCGGGCTCTTTTCATACACTTTCCATGCTTCGGAAAGCAGCAGGTTCTTTTCCGGAGTCGCAAGTCCGCGAGCGTATTGAATATGCGCGGCAATGACCTCGGTGGATGTGGCCTTGAGAAGCGGAATCTGTTTTTTCGCTTCCTTCAGGGCGTCTTTCTGATTCTTCGTTTTGAGACTGATTGCCTTGCGTGCGCCGTTGACCTGATAGCGGAAATAGTAGACGCCGCCTTCCTCTTTCTGGTAAACGGTTCCGAGGTCGAGTTTGATTTTCTGGATTGCCATAGTCCTATCCCCTTCCATGAAATTACCGGATATAGCCAATATAGACGTGTTTCGGCAAAAAGAAAGCTCGATGTGGCACAAAACGGCACTTTTCTTGTTGTTTCGTGCGTAAAATGGCGGAGAGAGAGGGATTCGAACCCTCGGCGGGATTGCTCCCGCGGCGGTTTTCAAGACCGCTGCCTTAAACCACTCGACCATCTCTCCGGACAAGGAATCGCAAGGAGGTATAATATTGCCCGTTTTTCTCCGTTTTTCAAGTTCGCACCCTGAAAATCCGAAAGAATGATTCCCGGAAGGTTGTCGGAAGCCATGACAAGCCCGGAATAATCACTTTCCCGAAGAAGGAATGGAACTACGGGGTTTGCGAATAGACGATCAGCGCTTTCGCGAAAGAACAGTCTTTCGCAAGGGAAACCCGGTGCGGAAGGTTCGCTTTCATGTAAAGAGTGTCTCCGGCATGCATCAGACGGCAGGTATGTTCGTCCATCAGGCGGTATTCGATTTCCCCTTCCAGCAGAAGGAAAAATTCCTCGGTGTCGTGCATCATGAAGGCGCGTTCTTCCGTGGCGGGGGTGTATTCGACGATGAACGGATTCATGAGGCGTCCGATCTGACGGTAGGCGAGGGCAAAGTAGCGGATGCCGTAACGGAGATTGTCGTCGCGGAGGAGTTCTTCCCCTTCGTCGATGCGTCCGAAGGAATATTCCGGGGAGGGGCTGTCGGTCTGGAAGAGGTCCGCGATCCGCAAGCCGAGGGCGTCGGCGATTTTGTTGAGGGAGTTCAGTGACGGCGTGACGCGGAAATTCTCCACCTGGGAGATGAAGCCCTTGCTGAAGCCGCTTTTCGCGGCCAGTTGTTCGACCGTCATCCCCTGGGAGAGGCGGACAGAGCGGATATTCTGGGAAATGTGGAGAAGATCCATACTTGCTCCTTATTGTGGGTTCAGGATGTCGCGGAGGACCGCGGCGCAGTTGCTGGTGATGGAGTCCACTCCCATTTCGATGAAGCGGCGGGCTTGTCCGGGGTGGTCGACCGTCCAGACGGCGAAAAGGAATCCGGCGGCATGGACCTTGCGGACGTATTCCGCGTCGATGACCCCTTCGTCGCAATGGGCGTCCACGCCGTCCGCGTTGATTTCCCGCAGGATGGCGATCAGTTCATCGGCGTCGGGATGGGCTTGGCCGTTTTCGTGAGAGAAGCCGGTGAGCCACAGGGTGCGAACTTCAGGCATGGTTTTTTTGCTGAGGCTGAGCAGATCCTTGTCGAAGGAGATCATGATGATCTGCCGGCAGGGGACCCTGGATTCCATCAGGACTTTCTGGACCGCGGGGACGAGAGGCGGACATCCGGGTTTGAGTTCGATGTAATATTCACGGTCCTTTCCGAGGAACTGGAGGGTGGAGGCGAGCGTGGGAATCCGTTCCTTCGGGAAATTGATTTTGGAGCCGGAGACATTGACTTCCGCAAGTTCAGCGAAAGTGGATTTTCCGACCGCTTTGATGAAATCGCCCATGCGTGCCGTATTATAGTCGTGCGCGGTAACCACCACCCCGTCTTTCGTAAGGTGGACATCGCATTCCATTCCGTCGGTTTTCCGTTCAAGGGACAATTTGAAGGCGGCCAGCGTATTTTCCGGGGCATCCATCGACTCTCCGCGATGGGAAATCCACTTCACATTCATCTTCTGTTTAACTCCCTGTTCAGTTAAGGTAAATGTAATCTCAAATCGGAGTGAATACAAGAGAGCCGGACCGGAAAAGTCATGGAAATAAAAGTGCGTGACGTATCTTTTTCGCCGTTTTCGGGGAAGCGGATCGTGCGTGCGGAAACAGCCCGAAAAGGAATGAATAGGTGTTTCCGTCTATTGCAAAAGGAATCATTTCATGGTATATTTCCAGTGCAACAAATCAAACTCATGAGGTGAATTCATGTCAGATTGCACGATTGCCGGACAGCTCGCAAAATATAAAATCATTCCTGTTCTGGTTCTCAACGACGTCGAGAGCGGGCTGAAACGGTGTGAACTCCTCTGCAAAAACGGCCTTCCGGTCGCTGAAATCACATTCCGGACCGCCGCGGCGGAAGAGATCATCAAGGCCGCCTCAAAAGAGTTTCCGGAGATGTTCCTCGGGGCGGGTACGATTCTGAATACGACAGACCTTCACCGGGCTTTCAACGCCGGCGCGAAGTTCGCGGTGGCGCCCGGGTTCAATCCGACGATCGTGAAGGAAGCGATGACTCACCGTTTCCTGTTTGCCCCGGGCATCTGCACTCCATCCGAGATCGAACAGGCGTATGAACTGGGATGCCGGTTCTTCAAATTTTTCCCGGCGGAAGCGGCGGGCGGAGTGAAAATGCTCAAGGCGATTGCCGCCCCCTACAAACACCTTGGAATCAAGTTCATGCCTACGGGCGGGGTCACTCTCGAAAACGCGTCGGAATGGCTGGGGATGGAAGAGGTGGCGGCCGCGGGAGGGACGTGGCTGAACAAGGCGGACGCGGAGGGGATTCGGAAAGCAGTCGAACTGGCAAAAACACTCTAAGCGGGGGATGGACGATGTTTTCAAGCAAAGAGAAGGTCAAGGTAGGCGTGATCGGTGTGGGAGTTCTCGGACGTTTTCACACGAAGCTTTACAAAGAAAATTCCGGAGCCGAACTGATCGGCGTTTATGATGTTTCTCCGGCGGCGGCCAAGGCGGTCGGCAAGGAGTTCGGCGTGAAGCCGTTCGAGTCGATTGCCGAACTCGCGGGACAGTGCGACGCCCTGACGGTGGCCGTTCCCGCCACGGAACATTACTCGACTGCCATGCCGCTGATCGAGATGGGCAAGCATCTGCTGATGGAAAAACCGCTGGCCGCCACGGTCCCGGAAGCCCGGGAGATGGTTCGCGCGGCGGAAGAGAAAAATATTGTCTTCGGCGTCGGACACGTGGAACGGTTCAACGCGGCGATGGACTTTCTGGAAAAGAACCGCTCCAACACGCTTTTCATTGAAGCGCACCGGCTGGCGAAATACCCGCCGCCGCGTCCAGGGATGCATCGCAGAGGCACGGAAGTGAGTGTGGTTCTGGACTTGATGATCCATGACCTCGATCTGGTGCTGACGATGGTCGGGAGCGACGTGGAACGTTTCGACGCGGTCGGAATGCCGGTTCTGAGCAAGACCGAGGACATTGCGAACGTGCGTCTGAAATTCAAGAATGGCGCGGTTGCCAACGTGACCGCCAGCCGCGTGAGTTCCGAGCCCATGCGCAAGTTCCGCGTATTCCAGACCGATTCCTACATCTCCATGGACTATGCCAAGGGGACGGGCCGTATCCTGCGGAAAAGTTTTCTCGGCGTGGCCATCAAGTCGGTCAATCTCTGTGAAAAGAACGCGCTGGCGGCGGAGATCGCGGATTTCGTGGAAGCGGTCCGCAAGACCAAGGAAGGTCCCGTGATTTTCCAGCCGAAGGTGACGGGCGCCCAGGGGCTCCGCGCGTTGGAGCTGGCGGCCGCCATTACCGAGGAAATCGACTCCTACAACCGTAAATACGACCTTTACAAGTTCAAAAAATAATGGCTGTTTTATCGCTTTCAACCCCCGGAAAAATCAACCTCTACCTCGAGGTGAAGGGGAAGCGTACGGATTCGTATCACGAACTCGTCACGCTCTTCTACCCGGTTCACGCGCTTTCCGACCGGGTGGAGCTGGAACTTACCTTTTCCGGGGTGAGGGTTTCCTGCGAAACGTCCGGGGTTCCCCAGAACGACCTCAATATCTGCGCCCGCGCGGCCCGTGCCTACTTCGAGGCCGCCCGGATCGATTCAGGTGCGGCGATCCGGATCGAAAAAAACATACCCGTTGCAGCGGGCATGGGCGGAGGGAGTTCGGATGCGGGCGCGACACTGATTCTGCTGCAGCGTCAGTTTCAGGCGCTGGAAGCCGGTGCGCTGAAGGCTCTTGCCCTCGAAATCGGCGCCGATGTCCCGTTTTTCCTTGCGCCGGAACCGTCCATCGGCTGTGGACGCGGGGAGCTTCTGACCCCGGTCGACCTGCCGACTGAACTGCCTCTGCTGATCGTACCGACCTGTTTTCCGGTCTCGGCGGCATGGGCCTACAAGCATCTGTCCGTTCCGGAGGGAAACATTTTCCCGGCTTCGCCGTTCCCGCTGATCGAGGCGCTCCAGAAAGGGGATTTCGCCGAAGCCAGGGAACTGCTCCGCAACGACCTTCAGCACGCGGTCCTGCGGAAATTTCCGCTGCTCACCCTGATTTCCGATCTGCTTAGGGAGACAGGCGGCGCGGTTCTGGTCTCCGGCAGTGGACCGACCCTTTTTGCGTTTTACTCCGACTTCCAAACCCGCGACAAGGCTTTTGCCTCGCTCACGCCGGTTCTCCGGAAATATAATCTTCAGCCGTATCAAACTTAACTTCAAAGGAAAGGACAATCCCATGCCGTCCCCCAGAGTCATTCTCGAAACCTCGCTCGGAAACATTACGCTCGAACTGTTTGAAAAAGACACCCCGCTGACAGTGGAAAATTTCCTTTCCTACGTGGATTCAGGCCACTATTCCGGGACGATCTTTCATCGTGTCATTCCGGGATTCATGATTCAGGGAGGCGGCTTCTCTCCTGAAATGGCGCAGAAACCCACGAAGGCTCCGGTCAAGAACGAGGCCAACAACTCGGGCTCGAATACGCGCGGAACCATCGCCATGGCCCGGACCAGCGTGGTGGACAGCGCCACCTGCCAGTTTTTCATCAACACGGTCGACAACGATTTCCTGAACTATCAGAACAGTTCCCCGCGCGGGTTCGGCTATTGTGTCTTCGGCCATGTGGTCGAAGGAATGGATGTGGTGGATAAAATCGAGAAACTCGAAACCGCTTCCAAAGCGGGCCATGAGAACGTCCCCTGCGAGACGGCGGTCATTCTGAAAGCCTCCCGCGCCTGAGCGGAATCTTTTCTTCAGAACTGGCGGAACACGGGAAGAGGGAACCCTTTCAAGAAAGGCTTTCCCTTTCCCCGCACTCCCAATCTCTTCCAAGGATTTTTAACTCATCATTGATTGTATCGCAATCAATGATAACATAGAAATTTTTGCAAAAAGCTGGAGGGTCCGGGGGGAAGGGAAAAAGGTTTTTTCTTCCCTCCGGGTCTTTCGACGTTTGAAAAAGCCTCTTTACTTTGAAACGATGTTCTTGACCTTGCGCCATTCTTCGATGAGGGATTTCCCTTTGGCGAATTCCTTCTCGAAGGCGTCGAAATCATTGTCCGCGATCATCTGTTTCATACGGTTGCAGCGTTCCTCATAGGACGCCATCGCCTCCAGGACCGCCTCCCGGTTGTGCGAGAGGATTTCCCGCCACATTTTCGGAGAGGAGGCCGCCACGCGGATCGTGTCGCGGAAGCCGCTGGCACACCCCGCGAACCGCTGTTCCTTGAGATCGCCGTCCGCATCCAGCACGCTCAATGCGAGGGCGGAGGAGACGATGTGCGGCACATGGCTGGTGTGGGCGACCAGCAGATCATGTTCCAGCGCGGAGATGCGGACCGGTCTGGAACCGATACTTTTCCAGAGGCGTTCGATTTTGGCCGCATCCTCTTCCGAGGAAGTCGCGGAGGGCACCACGAAGACGGAGGCGTTTTCATAAATATCCGGAACCATCGATTCGGGACCGGATTTTTCCGTGCCCGCCATCGGATGGCTTCCGACGAACCGGATTCCATTTTCGAGAGCCGCTTTTTCAATGCAGCCCTTGACACTTCCGATGTCCGTGATGAGAGTTTTTTTCATGAACGGGGCATATTCCCGGATGAATTCGAGGATGGTAGGGATCGGAAGGCACAAGACGGCGATGTCCGACTCTTCCAGAGCTTCTTTCACGCTTCCGCAAACCCGGTCGATGATTCCGTTTTCAAGCGCCCATTTTCCGACTTCGGGGCGTCGGCTCCAGGCCAGCCGTTCATATCCTTTTCCGGCGAGCGCGGCGCAAAGCGACGTTCCCAGCATTCCCAATCCGACCACGGCAATTTTTTCCGGCATGACTCTTCTCTCCTTACTTCCCCAGCGGAATCAGCAGCTGGCATACAAATTCGAACGGAACTTTTTTTCCGTCCAGCACGGTCCGTCCGTAGTCCCGGCGGGAGTCCATGGCGAACATGGCGTCTCCCTGCACCCGGGAAATTTCCAAAGTGACTTCAACCTTTCCGTCTTCGATATTCAACGGAATCGGTACAATACATGGATTGGTGTTCGAACAGAGAATTGTTTCTCCGTTGGCGCGGACCCGGAAAACGGCATCCTTTCCGAACACGGGAAATACCAGCAGGCCCTTTTCCGCCTCCACGGGATATTTCAGCAGAAATGTTTTTTTGACGGTGAAGTCGTTGGTGGTTCCGGTCCAGCCGCCTTTGACGGACGCCGTGCTGTCCGTGACCAGCAGATATTTCCCGGCGGGCGCGTCTTTCCACTCGTAAGGACACTCCTCCAGGACCGAATTCACGCCGCAGGGACGCGTTGACCGCAGGACGAGCGGTTCATAAGCGTAGGCGTAGAGCGGCGAAAGCGAATACACGAAGAACAGCGCGAAGGCCGCCATCGCGCCGCGGTGAAGGACCTCCTTGAGCGGAGCCCGGCGGAGAAACTGTGACAGATAGACGCCCCCGCTGATACAGATCAGGGGCAGGATCGGCACGCGGAACCGCGCGAGAATGTAGAAGGCGATGATCGAAAGCGCATAGAGGGCGATGAAGCACCAGAGCAGAAGGAACATTTTCCGCCGGAGAAACAGTCTATGGTAGAAGCCGTTGAAAAAACCGGCGATTCCGAGAAGAAGCAGAATTCCGGCGGGAAGGAAACGGAGGTTGCGCATCAGGGAACTTTTCGCAGCGTTGGCTTCCGTGATGTTGTTCGGATAGTCCGTGGCGTCCCAGAAAAGGATGAACTTCTGGAACTGCTGTTCGAGAAACGCGGCCGGTTCGTCCAGAAACCATCGGAGCATGCGTTTTGGAATGGAGATTTCCTTTTCGTGCTTCAGCCATATTTCATAGGTTTTCGGATACGGAAGTTCCAGCCCGGCGGGAGCGCCCTCCGGATTGTTCCCGATCGCAAGGACCGCGTTGCCGGCGGTGCTCGGACCGCTCAAGTGTCCCAGGCGGATGGAGTTGTAGAGGGCGAAGGGCAGTTGGGGAAGCAAGGCCAGAAGCACCAGCAGGGCCATTCCCGTGAAAAGGCGTTTGCGTCCCGCGGCCCGTTCCCGGTAAAGGACGCAGAACAGGAGGACCGGCAGAAAGCACCATGTGTTGCCGCGGGTCAGGACGGAAAGCCCCAGCACAAGACCGCAGAGGCTCCAGCCGGAGAGGGAGGGTTTCTTCCAAGTCCGGAGCGTGAGATAGAAAAGCAGCGTGATCCAGAAGGCCTGAAGGACTTCCAGCAGGGCGTACGGCGTAAAGTAGATCAGGATGGAGGAAAGGGCGCAGAGGAGAGCGCTCCAGAGAGCGGCGCGGCGCCCGAGGATCATTCCGGCGGAGAGTCCGGCGAGAAACACGGTGACTGCCCCGAGAAGCGACTGCGCCAGAATCAGGACGCAAGGGCCGGGCATAAAGATCCGGCACAGGGGAAGAAACACGGCATAATAGAACGGCTGGTAGTAAAACTGGTCGGGCAGATTTCCGTGCAGGATGCCGTCGGCCAGCCCCAGATACGTTTTCATGTCCGTAATGTCCGAGGGATTCGCGACGGCGGGGTCGTTTACGGCCAGTTCCCAGGAGACCGCCAGCCGGAGGAGGAAAGCCAGAAAGGCAATCAGGCACAGGAACAGAAAAACCGTCCCGCCCTTGCGGGAGGAACGGTTTGATTCCTGAAGTTTTTCAGCCTTGTTGCCGGTGCTCTTCAAATCGTCAGCAGCTCCTTTTCCTTGGAGGACGCCATGTCTTCGAGCTTTGTGATATAGGAGTCGGTGAGCTTCTGGATTCTTTCAAGGTCGGTTTTCAGTTCGTCCTCTGTGATTTCGGAATTCTTCTGCGCTTTTTTGAGGGCGTCATTGCCGTCGCGGCGCGCGTTGCGGATTTCGATCTTCGAGTTTTCCACGAAGGACTTGACCTGTTTGACGAGGCTGTTGCGGCGTTCCTCGCTGAGCGGAGGAATGGGCAGACGGATGATCTTGCCGTCGCTGACAGGGGAAATGCCGAGGGGAGAAGCGATGATGGCCTTTTCAATGGCCTTGACCGCGCTCTGGTCCCAGGGCTGGATGGTGATGAGACGCGAATCGGGAGTCGCCAGACCGGCGATGTCGCGGAGCCGTGTCATTGCGCCGTAATATTCGACCATGAGGTTTTCTACCAGACTGGTGGATGCCTTGCCCGTACGGATGCCGGCAAATTCGACTCTCATGGCTTCTTCGGCGTTCATCATTTTTTCTTCGACTTCATCAAATATTGCGTTGACTGCCATTTTGAATGTCTCCTTTGTTTGATCTGTGAATGGAAATGTACACCGTTTTCCCGATTTGGCAAGCCGGAAAAATCAGTGAACCACGGTTCCGACGGAAAAGTCGCCGGAAAGCACCTTTACAAGGGCTCCTTTTTCTGAGAAATTGAAAACGATGATATGCAGATTGTTGTCGGCGCACAGTGAAAAGGCGGCGGAATCCATGATTCCGTAACGCCCCGACACGGCATCCTCGAACGAAAGCATATCGAACTTTTTCGCGGACGGGTCCTTCATGGGGTCCGCCGTATAGATTCCATTGACCTTGGTGGCTTTCATGACCGCCTGGCAATTCGTCTCCAGCGCCCGGAGCGCCGCGGTGGTGTCGGTCGTGAAGAAGGGACTGCCCGTCCCGCAGGCGAAGATGACCAGCTTGCCCGAGGAGAGGTCCTCGAGGGCGCGGGCGCGGTTGAACCGTTCGGCGAAAGGTTCCATGTCCACGGCGGAATGAACCGCGCACGGGACGCCCGCCGCCAGGAAGGCGTCCTTCAGACACAGGGCGTTCATAGCGGTTGCCAGCATGCCCATGTAGTCGGCGGTGACCCGGTCCATGCCCTTTTTGGAGCCGGCGAGTCCGCGCCAGATGTTTCCGGCTCCCACGACGAGGGCGATCTGCACCCCCATGTCCAGAGCTTCCTTTACGCGCTCGACCACGGAGGCGACCGCCTCGGAGCAATACCCGGAGGGCTGATCCCCCTTCAGGGATTCCCCGCTGATTTTCAAAAGTACACGTTTATAAAGCAATTTTGACTTATTCATGACCCAACCCTTTCCTGATGTCCGGTAAAATAACGCTCAAACCCGATTTCGTAAAGAGAGAAAACGATTTTTTTGTCTTTTTTTTAGGGACGGTCTTGCTTTTTTCTTTCAGAAGTCTACGTTACTCATCATACAACCCATCCGCGACAGGCGGATTCAATCACATATGAATCGGGGGATAAAAATGATCGAGAATATTTCCGGCATCATCGCAAAAATCCGCATGTCCATCACGG
>CAYWZD010000085.1:0-11713 GCA_964462755.1 uncultured Victivallales bacterium
ATTGATTTTTTTTCGAATTTTTCGATCCAATCCAAAATCCTCACTGACGCAATACGGAGCAATGCATCAGAAAAACCCGTGTTGATCCGGGAAAATGAAGCCGGAACTTTGTTTCCCTGTGAAAATCGCAAGAGAAGAATTCGCATTCTGTTTTATAGAAAAAAACGGGGAATCTGATTTTTTTTCATGATTTTCAAGTTGTATTATATTGGCAAAAGATGTTGTATCATCTATAATAAGCTTGAAATGAAACAATCCTGTATGAAAAAAAACAGGGGACACATGAAAAGAATGCAGCGACAGGGGGAACTGAAAAAGGATTATGCTTACCGTTGTATTATGGAGATGATCCTCGGCGACAGCGTGAAAGACGGCAAATTCCCTTCCGAACCGGAATTCTGCCGTCGGCTGCAAGTTTCCCGCGTGACTTTGCGCAATGCGTTGAATCGGCTCGAAAAAGAGGGCATGATCACCCGCTCCCATTACTACGGCACATGCATCAACAGCAGTGCGTCGAAAGCGATTCTGATCGCTTGCAGCATTCCCCAGGTAGAAGATTATGACCTGAAATCCACGGAAATACAGGCAATCGAAGAAACCTGCCGGGAGAAAAATATCCGCTATGAAACATGCAGCCTCTACTACCTTCAGGACCCGCAGAAGCTGGCTGAAAAATACCGGGGCATCATCTTTTTCGGCGCAGCGATCAGGGGCGATGAAAACTTCGTGAAAGTGATCCGGGAGAGCGGGTTGCCCGCGGTTTACTGCCGGGAGGATGAGAATAATACGATCACCGACACGTTTGCCAGTGTCGGAGTCAATATGAAACAGGCATGGTGTGCCGGATTTGACCACCTTGTTTCGCTCGGGTTCCGCCGGATCGCAACCATGATCTCCGAGGACGCCAGAACGCTTCAACGTCTTGGATTCACCCGCACAACCTTTGCCGGAAAAATCCGCAAGGATGGTTTTCCAGAGGCTGCGGAACTGGTGTTCAATACCTCGGAGAAGAAATTTCAGGAAACGACGGAAATGATCTTTTCCGATCCGACACACGCTCCGGAGGCGATTTACTGTTATTCTGATTATTTCGCCATTCATATATGCCTGATCCTCAGAAAATTGGGAAAACGCATCCCTCAGGATGTGGCGGTGCTTGGATTCGGAAACGGGACCAGGCTCATGACCCCTTCCCTGGCATCGGTCAATCTCCAGCCCTATGGATGCGGGGTTGCCGCGCTTCAGCTGCTGCTTGACAAATCGCTTCAAACTTTTCCTCCGCCCTCTCTTGATCTGCCTTACAGCATTTTTTGCGGAGACAGCATCTCTGCCGTCAGGCTGAACGGATTATTACAGAAAAATTCGATAAGACCTAAGAAAGGATCCCAAAAATGAACTGTCACCGGAACACAAAGTCCCCATGCCGCCAGACAGGCCGTCTGGAGCCGAAACATGCCAGATTCACACTGATCGAACTCCTGGTTGTGATTGCTATCATTGCCATTCTGGCGGGGATGCTGCTGCCTGCGCTGAACCTTGCCCGTTCCAAAGCCCACACGATCAAGTGCGTCGGACAACTTCGGCAAATGGGCTTGTTTATGAGACAGTATTCCGAAGACTACAAAGAATATGTGCTGAATCACTCGATTTATTACGCATTGCAAACCAATGTTACCGGATGCTCTTCCAGCAGCCGTCTTTCCATTGAAAACAGTTATTATTATCTCTTTTTCTTTCTCGGATATTCCAAAGAAAATCCAAGCAAAGCGAGAAGCACAACGACATTTGTCTGTCCTTCCGCCTTGCTTCATTCCGGGAAAACAGTGGATTTCCATCTTTACAACAGCTATACCTATGGCGTCAATCTGCTCTGGTCTTTCAAAGATTCCTCTTATGCGCAAAAACTGCTCTGGAAGGAATCCCAGGTGAAAAATCCATCCTCGACCATCTATTTCGGGGACAGTTACAATACGGACACCAAGACCCCCAACAGCATGTTTTATCCCCTTTTAAACCAGAAAAACAAGGTATATGCAAAATGGCACAACGGCGTAGCCAATATATCATTCCAGGACGGTCATGTGGATTCCATCCATGTCGCAAACAAGCTGGATGACGGTTTTTATTATACGCCTCCCTACACAAACAAAGACTCTACCTACTGGTGTCCGGATAAATAAAAACAGCATCGATCATAAAAAGCAAGGAAACAAAATGGGAATCCACCACTTCGCGGCATTCGTCCTGGCAGCCGGCGGTTGTCTGCTGGCATCCAGCGCGGAAATCATGACCAACCGTGATTTCTCTGAAATAGCAAACCATATCCCCGCAGGCTGGGAGTATCAGCAGAATCCGACCCAGCCGGATTATAAAGTCAATCCGGCTGAAAAAAGTTTAACCGTCACAGGCAAAAACACAGACACCCGCGGTGTTGCCATGTTCCGAATAAACAAGAAATATCCCGCCGGCTCACTGCTTACGGTGTCGGGCGAATACAAAACCGATGAAATTTCTTTTGGCAAAAAAGGAAACCTGTTTATTTCAATCATGTGCCGTCATGTCAGGAACAATGACAAACAGCCGAAATTCTGGCTGAACACAATTCTGAAACCGGCCGATCAATGGACTCCGTTCAAGCAGTCGAAACGGCTGACTTTCTCCGTGGAATCGATTCAGATGAATGTGGCTCTCTGGCAGGCGAAAGGCTCCCTTTCCGTGCGGAATCTTTCCCTCGATGTTCAGGAGCCCAGCCGGGAGCCGGACAGGCGCATGGAATTTGTCTGGCGTGAAGCGGAAGACCTGGAAAAGATCAAGCCCGTGAGCAACTGGGGACACGATCTCGCACCGGATTATTTCTCCGGCAAAGGCGGCATCATGACGGACAAGAAAAATATCGACTGGAATTTTCAGATTGATCCCGTCACTGATCCGGTGACACTCTTTTCCAAACCTCGCACATGGTATCTCTGGGCTCGCGTTTACGGTTATCTGGGATCACCCCGGATTATGATTCACCATAATGACCGTTTCCTTGCGTTCGTGGACACTCCCGCCAATGAAAAGAGTGACGCAAAAGGCCAATACACCGGTCCCGGGAAATACATCTGGGTTCTTTGCGGCCAATTCACCACGACGGGCGGCGGTCAGCAGATTTCGTTCCGTCCCCTGGGACGCATGATGCTGGATGCGGTTCTGCTCACAACCGATGAAAAATATGCTCCGGTCCAATTCGAAGCCAGACAGATGAAGCAGGTGCCTGTTCTTGACATTACGACCGCCAACATGATCAAAGCGGAATATGCCTCGGAAGGCGTTACCGACACCATCACCCTGCCGCTCTCTTTCCGGATCGGCGGCAAGGCAAAGAGTATTCCAAACGATCAGAAACCGGCGCTATTTCATTTCTCCCTGCCGGATTACATCAAGGTCGAAGGCATCACCTCGCACTGGGCGGGAGAAGACTGGAATGTTCCCGCCAGATGGGGCAAAAAATTCCTCACATGGAAGAAGACCGGCTCCCGCACGGTCCGCGGCATGAAATACAACGATTATGAAGCGGATCTCTATTATCTTTCCGGAAACCAATATCTTGTATTCATTCGTGCCGACTCCAAAAATTTCAAACCCGGCAAAGAATCGATCTGTGAATACTGGCTGGAAAGCAACGGGGAAAAACAGTCCGTGGAAACCATTGCGCTCAAGCATATTTCCATCCCCGCGGCAAAGCCCTTTAAAAACATTTATATCGGCCCCAGCTATGTGCCGTTCAATATGATGTACCGTTCCTATCCGGATGTGTTCCGGAATATGAATGTCTGCGGGTTCAACTACATCGGATGCTGGGCGAAGCCATGGGAATTTGACAAGTCTTTTGACAAATTCCGCAATGAAGCCTATGCAAAGAATTTCATGATAACCGTGGTCGTGGAACAGTATACCGGAGCCCGAAAAGAACATGTGGCGACCGGAATTGACGGCAAACAGCTTTTGAGCGGGATCAGCGGACATGGTTCCAAAATCCTCACTCTTGCCATGGATGAAAATGATGCGCCCATCAAAGAGACGCTGGAACGGACCCGTCTTTGCGCCTCCACGGGGGTGTCCGTGGAATACGATGACGAAATGACCAATGTGTTGTGGGATAAGATCGACTACTCTCCGGCAGTGAAAAAACTTTTCCGCGAATGGCTCGCCGCCAACCGGAAAGGGATGGCTTATAAAGAACCGGAACTGATTGTCCGCGACAAAGCCAGAGATCCGGCAATGTATGCCTGCTGGGTGGATTTCAAATGCGCCCGGATCGCCTACTGGTATTCACTCTACCGCAAAGCGTTTGATGAAGGCGCGGCTCTGGCAAAAGGGAAAAATCCAGCCTCCATGAAACCGAAAATGCTGACCTGCATTCAAGGGGTGATCCATCGTCCTGACGGCAAACCCTCCACGGCTGAAACCGTGAAGGAAAGCGGTTATCTCGATTACCGTCTGCTGAATCGGTATTGCGACCTCATCCAGATCATGTCCTACACCTACGAAGGGGTCCGTGAATCCGCAAAACCGGGGGATGTGACGGAAATGTACAACCGTTATCTTGGCAAGTGCAATACGGTTCCGATTCTTCTGGCCGGCGGCTACGGCACGGAAGTCACCCCCGAAAATAAAGTCATGCTGAAGTATCAGGTGCTGGACAGTCTGATGCAGAAACCGAAGCTCATCATCTTCTATGCCGGAGCGACGGTCTTCAATGCGCCCACGATGGCGCCCGTGACCGAAGCGATCCGCATCGCGCAGCCATACGAAGATTTCTTCGTCAACGGCGAACGTTACGAAGCGATGAAGGCCGATGTCGGTTACGTGCGTCTCAAAGCGCTGAAATTGGGGAACAACGTGCTGCTTTATGCGGCAAATTATACGAATCCGGTGAACCGCGTTGTGACCGTGACCTTCCCCTCTGAAATTCAATCCGCGGTGGAATGCGACGGCCTGAAAAAAATGCAGGTCAAAGGAAAACAGTTCTCCTTTGACTTCCAGTCCAGCCGCGGGAAACTGTTTCTGGTGGAGTTGTAAGAATGTATCTTGATTTCCATGCGCATTGCAACTCCGGCGATCCCTCGCTGGTGCGGAGCTATGTGGAGAATTGTGAAAAGAACGATACCCTCGCGGCACTCAGCGGCGGACTTCATTACGGCGGTCATGATTATCTGCCCAATGAAGAGGTGATTCGCATATGCCGGGAATATCCGCACAATCTGGTTCCGCTTGCAAAGCTCGATCTGTGGGATACACCGCCTGATCCGGCGGAACTCCGGCGTCTTGCGGATCTCGGAGCCAGGGGGGGCAAGTTCATCTATCCCTATTACGGATATGATCATGAAAGCTATATGCCGGTCTATGAGGAACTGGAAAGACTCGGACTTCCGGCATTGTTCCATACGGGGGAATACCGTCCGAACAGCGCCGATGTGAAATTCCGGCGTCCGGTTCTGGAAAACATGATGCCGCTCCGTCTGGATGCGATTGCACGCTCATTTCCGAACCTTCATATGGTGATGGCGCACCTGGGAACGGAGCTTTTCCGTGAAATGGCGGCGGGACTGGTCAAGCTGCATCCGAACCTCTATTTCGATCTCGCCGGATCGGGCGCATTTCTGGGGGTGTCTCCGGTGGAGCTGTCACGCTTGCTGAAGCCGGCCGTCTTTACGCGCGACACGGAAGGCGTTCATTTCAGGAAAATGGTTTTGGGGTCCGATTCCTACATCACGATTCCGGTAATTCAGACCGAAGCGATTCAGGCTTACCGGAACCTCCTGCTGCTGAACCGGATCAGTCCGGAGGACAAGGCGGCGATTCTGGGCGGAACGGTTGCCTCCTGGATGGGCCTGAAAATATAGAAAAAAATACCAACGATAAAGGATTTTGATCATGTGTGAAATGGGTGCTTACATCGGAAGGCGGAAGGAAGCGGCTCCGGTTCTGATGGAATACGGAAAACGGATTGAAGGTCTCTGGAGCGGATACTGTACCGGAATCGGAGTGCAGGATGCCGACGGAACCCTGCGGATGCATAAGACATTGGGCTATTCCCATCATTGGGAGGAAGCGTTTGAGCTTTCATCGCTGCCCGGAACCCTTGGTTTTTTTCACAGTCGTACCGGATATCCCGGCATGCCCGGCGACAGACGCTATGCCCACCCGTTCCTGACCGCGGATGGTTCCGGCATGCTGGTTTCCCAGGGGGCTCTGGGGATTTTTGCCGAACAAAGCGACAGTATTTCCCGGATCGGGAACAGGCTGTTGAAGGAAGGCAAAAAATTTTCCAGCGCGGATTCTACTGTGAAAGAACGTTTCCAGCTTCTGGAAGACGGTTCACGGGTCCA
This sequence comes from uncultured Victivallales bacterium, assembly GCA_964462755.1. Classification (GTDB taxonomy): domain Bacteria; phylum Verrucomicrobiota; class Lentisphaeria; order Victivallales; family UBA1829; genus SIG94. The sequence goes on from CAYWZD010000085.1 coordinate 6,375, forward strand.
CATGTCGGATATCGTCGGGGAGTATGCCGCGCATCTGCTGAAACAATGCGGCGACCCGCTGGAAGCGATCCGCAAAACAGGAAATGATATTCTGGAAGAATCCTGCTCGCTTTTTCTCTTCAAAGAGTTTCCCGGACATTTGTATGTGATCAACATGAACCAGCGTCTGTGTGCTTATTTCCATGAGGACGGCGTATCCGTTTCCACCTGTTCGCTGGCGTTTGGAAACGAACGGGTCGGTCTGATGGAAATTCCCTGCAACACCATCATGGATATGACGGCGGACTCGATCCGGATGGAAAGACTTTCGGATGAAATACAGCCTTATTCCTATATCCCGGCGGGATTGCAGGACGCGTTTCTCGAGTGGACCGCCAAGACACCGGGCACAATGCTGGCGCACGTCATGGACAACGTCCTGAAGGTGCGTTATCCCGCCGGGGTGTTACGCCACGTGCCGACACATGAGATTTTTGAACAGCTTTATTTTGACGGGAAACTCAAACTGGAAACAAAAGAATATCCCGGCATCACAGAAAACGAGACCTCCATTCGGACCACCTTCAGCCTCAAGCAATAACAAAGAAACGTTCAATGAAAAAGAAATTCAAGATCGCAATCATCGGCTGCGGAGCCCGCAGTGTCCCCTATGCAATGGCGCTGACCGCCTCGAATGAAGTGGAACTGGTCGCCTGTGCGGAACCCAATATAGAAAATTTCCGGAACATGCTCCGCTACACCAAAGTCAAGGAAGAGTCCATCCGGATCTATTCCGACTGGAAGGAACTCTGCGAAAAAGAGACGGAACTGGATGGTGCCGTGATTACCACGCCCAATCATCTCCATCGCGGACCCGCGGAACGCCTGATCCGCCGCAATCTTCCGATCGCACTGGAAAAACCCATCACGACCACCATGAAAGACACGGAAGCGGTTCTGGATGCGGCACGGGAACATAAATCCCGGCTTCTGCTCGGATTTGTGCTGCGTTCGACGCCCTTTTACCTGAAAGTCAGGGAGATTCTGGACTCCGGCCGAATCGGCGCGGTGATTTCCATTCAGGCGGATGAACTTGTCACACCGGGGATTTCCTCCGTGATTTCGCGGTCTCCGTGGCGGCGTTTCTCTTCGATGTCCGGCGGTTCCATGATGGAAAAATCCAGTCATGACATGGATTTGATCAACTGGATCGCAGGCGCACGTCCGGCCGCGGTCAACTCGTTTGGCGGCTCCTTGCTGTTCCGTCCCAACCCGAGCCTGCCCATGAACTGCGGCGAATGTCGGTTGAAAGAGTCCTGTCTCTACTACAAGGAACCGCCGTTCAGCGCCCTTGCGGGCGATTCCCTGCTTCAGAAAACCATTCAGCACGAAATCGACCGCTGCATTTACAACATCGACAAGGATGTGGCGGATAATCAGATTGTCTCGATCCTCTATACCAACGGCGTGATCGCCAATTTCACCCTTGCATTCAACTGCCGCGGGGAACGGGCAGGACGCAATCTGCATGTCATCGGCTCCAAAGGACGCCTCTGGGGCAATATCGACCTGAATCAGATCGGCGTCTGCGACAATTTCTCCGGCGAAACAGAACACATCGACATTCCCGTAGTCAACAGCGGTCACAACGGCGGCGATAAAGCGCACGCATTGACGTTATTGAAAATGATAAAAGATCCGTCCTTCCGCCCGGATCAGGATGCTTATGCGGGATATGTCAGCAACGCGCTCTGCATCGCGGCGGATTTCTCCGCGGCGGAAGCGCGCCAGATACGGTTCCGTTACGACGCAAACGGATTTATTCACTTCGCATGAGGAGAGCAGTGTTTACACTGGACGAATTTCTGAACAACGCGACAGATGCCTGGCGTTTTTCCGTGGATGTCGCCTGGGATCAGAACCGGAGACATACCGAACTCTCCCGGGGAACTTGTATGCGGGAACGCTCTTTCCTGCGGACTCTGCTCGGCACGGATCAGGCGGAGGTCTTCGGAAAGGCATGCTCTCTGGCGGATGCGGCGCAGTCGCCGCATGAAATGCAAGTTCTTCTTCCCGAAATTCTTGCGTGGATGGAGAAACGCTATCCGCCTCCGGACGATCCCGGATATGAACCGGGACGCAGTTTCCGCTTCAATCTTCTGCCGGACAACGAATGTTATCTGCACATCCGCAACGCCAGGACGCCGGAATCCTTTCTGAATGATCCGGCGCATGTGGCGGAAAATCTGCGCTATGTCATGGACCGGGCGGAAAAAGAACACGGGTGCCACACGATCTATACCGTCAGCTGGCTGGTTTCCCTGCCTGCTTTCAGCCGCTATTTCCCGGATGAATGGCAGGCGAATATCTGCCAGACGCCTGCCGGGGATTTCGGTCCGACCATGGGCTGGCAGGGACAATTCATCAACCGGAAAGGTCTTCTGAACCGGGCTGTTGCCTCACGGTTTCTGCAAACCGGGGTATTGCCGTATGCACGTATGGAGTCCCGATGTTCGTTTGCGGCACTTCGGGATCACTTACAGCTGACCTGTGCGGTTCTGTAATACAACCGGGAGAACAGGATAGAAAGTTTTTCCTCTTGTAAGCCTCCCGGTATTTTGAAAGGATCATCGCAATGTGAAAGGATGTTCCGCACTTATTCCCGTCATGACGTCGGTTGCGCGAAGGGTCCATTTGCCTTTCGGATCATTTTCGGCCATTCGGAAAACAAGAGAAGTTTCACCGTCTTTTCCGGTCAGATTGCGTTTCATGAAGAAACGAACCTTGGCGCCGTCCGGCGGTATGAGTTCCGTATGGAAAATGTGGGTCCCGCCTTTTCCTTTGCTCGGGACAATGGAGATATTCGCGATCAGATCCGTTCCGCCTTTGACCGTTCCGGGTGCGGAAATTTTCACGGATTCAACCTTATACGGATAAACGCCCCAGACACCGGCTCCGCCGCGCGGGACTTTCGCAGTTATCGAATCGACTTCGCCCAGATACTTTTTCGCCAGCAGATCGTAGACGTATCCTTTAACCGGAAGCAGATAGGTCTGTTCCAGTTCGTCTTTGGAACGGGACAGGTTCCGGAGAACGGCAAAGACGTTCATTTTTCCATCGACAAAGTGCATGGTCTCGCGTCCGGAGACGGTAATTACATCTTTATTTCCGAGAATCTGTTGAATTCCGCCCTTCTGAAGTTGTTCGAATATCTGTTTGCGCTGGTTTTCCTCTTTGTCATTGAAGATTTTCCCGAGGGTCAGGACATTTTTCTCGTTTGCAAAGGGAGCCCGGACACGTTTGACGCCGAGTTCATCATATTCACCGGGGACAAAATCCGTGATGATTCTCCCGCCTTTGGAAAGGAACGCCTTGACCGCAGCGACTTCCGCATCAGACATCGCGCTGATGCCCGGCATGAAAAGAGCTTTATAGTCTTTGAGTTTGCCGCACGTGATTTGTTCCGGAGCAACGAAATCATACTGATAAAGCAGTTCCTCAAGCATATAGCGGATATTGCTTCGGCTGTAGAAATAGTTATGCAGCGGACCGCTTGAATGAATTTCTCCTTCTTTTGTCTCCGCGCCGCAGATAAAGGCCAAAAGCATACTGTCATGCGAATAATAGACCGCAATCTCATTCTTCGCCCAGGGATAGACAAGGAAAAGTTTTCCGAGCCCATCCAGAAGACCGGATTCATTCAGACTGTCCTGCATATTTTTGGCATCTTCGTTGTATGCGCCGGTGTAGTCGAGCATATTCAACCAGGCGCCTCCGCCGCCGGACCCCATGCCAGCATAGGTTGCAAACCATGTCAATCCGCCATAGCGGTGAAGGGAAAACCACCACGGCTGGAAGAAAGATTTTTCACGAGAAAAATAATACCCGGTAAATCCCCAGACCCTCATATCCGGACGGAAGGAACGGTAGAACTCATCAAAATCATAGCGGGGATTGTCTGACTGATAGACCATCGAGGTATATTCCTGAGAGAAATTCAACCCGGCCTTTGTCAGGAGCTTCCAGAAGTCGTTTCCTCCAAGCGCGCCTTGCCCGAAGGAATTGTAGAGGGAAAGCGCAGAGTTCGGATCGCCTTTTTTTGCGGACTCGGAAATGATCCGGATGATTTCGCACCAGCGGTCCACATTGAAATTACGCCATTCGATGAATTCCGCAAACTTTCCGGAGGCACGGGCCTCCGCCATGCGGGCAGGTCCCGCCTCGTCAAAACTTTTGCGGTTCGTCCCCATGCGTTTATTATAGTTTTCAATCGTGCCGTATTTTTCCTTCAACCGCCTGCGGTATTCGGCGATGTTTTCAGGATGCTCGTCCAACTCCGTGTTCGTGTCCGGTCTGACAAAATTCGGCTCATCGCAAACCGTATCATGCACGATCCCGATGGAACGTTCCTGCCCGGCGATTCGTTCGGCGCTTTCGGCAATCCGTTTATGTGCATCCGCCGTATTGAACTGCTGTGCGCGGATGTTGTTTTTCTGAGGCCACCCGCAGAAGGTGCTTCCGCCCCCGCGGAAACCTCCGCCAACGCCCATGCCGGAGGCAAGTTCCCCTGAGCCGTGGAATGGCAGAAGATAGCAGCGGAATCCGATTTCTTCGAGACGGGCATTGGTCAATCTTGTGGACTCTTCCGGAGTGTCCATGCCGAAGTTCCACATGGAGGGCGTGAAGTCATTCAACAGACGCGCCTTGTCCCGATCCTGCGCCACAACCGGAATCCGGCGCGTATCCAGAACGCGTTCCTTCTGCTTCAGGCGCACAACCACATTGCCCAAATTGGTATAAAGAGGCTTCAGAGGAATTTTCAAGGTCTGACTTGCGGATGCTTTCCCGCCGCCCGTCTGGAGAATGCGCCCGGAGAAGTCCTCCAGCGCCCAGTCCAACGTCATGCCTGGAGCAAAATCCTTGACGGAAACGGCAATCTCCGCTTCGTCATTGCCCTTATGAAAGATTTTCGCATCCTTGAGCTCCGCAATTTCAGGACCGCTTTTCCCGAAGGTCTTTGCGGTGTAATCAATCGTTTTTCCCTTGGAATCAAGCGCATGGAGGGCCAGCACGTAATTGCCGTTCATGGACAAGTCAGGAAGAGTGAAGCTCACCTCCCCGCCCTTGACGGATGCTTTGCCATTTGCACACTTTTCTCCATTTTTTCCGGTAATGTTCCAGAGAACGGAAGTTTGTTCAGGAAGAGCGTTGCAAGGAACTTTTACGTTTGTCCCCACGACCTGTACCGTTCCAAAGAACTGCTTCTTTTTTCCGGCTGTATAGTAAAGAATGCGAGCGAGCCAGGCCTTGTTGAAAAGTTCCCATGGGAAACGGTTGAAGCTGGCTTCCTCCGGTTTCTG
>CAYWZD010000086.1:0-11548 GCA_964462755.1 uncultured Victivallales bacterium
CGGAGTTTTTTCAATGCGTCTTGAAGCTTGTTGGCAAGATTCTCAAACATTTTTCACGTTCTCCATGTAAAAATCAAAACATATGCTATATTATAAGATACACCCGCAAATACAAGAAAACAATTTGTTCCGTGTGAAAACAGCGCGGAAGTTTCCAGAAAAGGTGGGAAAAATGAGAAGCGACATCATGAAGAAAGGCGTGGAACGCGCGCCGCACCGGGCACTGCTGAGAGCCACAGGACTGAAAAGAAAAGATATGGGCAAACCCTTCATCGGTGTCTGCAATTCCTATACCGCGATCGTTCCCGGACACTGCCACCTTCAGAAAGTCGGAAAGCTGATCTGCAATGAAATCCGCAAAGCGGGCGGCATTCCCTTCGAGTTCAACACCATCGCCGTCTGCGACGGCATCGCCATGGGCCACTCCGGCATGAAGTTCTCCCTCCCGAGCCGCGAGATCATCGCCGACTCCGTCGAAACCATGGCCAGCGCGCATCCCTTTGACGCCATGATCTGCATTCCGAACTGCGACAAGATCGTCCCTGGAATGCTGATGGCTTCCATGCGCCTGAACATCCCCACGATCTTTGCTTCCGGCGGTCCCATGGAAGCCGGAAAGGACCGGAACGGCAACGCCTGCGACCTGATTTCCATTTTCGAAGGCATCGGCAAACACAAGGTCGGACAGCTGGACGATGAAGGTCTCGAGGACCTCGAAAAACATGCCTGTCCCACTTGCGGCTCCTGCTCCGGAATGTTCACGGCCAACAGCATGAACTGTCTGACCGAGGCCATCGGCTTGGCTCTGCCCGGCAACGGCACGATCCTCGCCACAAGCCCCGAACGCAAAAAACTCTGGAAAACCGCCGCCCGCCGCGCCGTTGAAATGGCTCTTGCCGGCGGACCGCTTCCCCGCGACATCGCCGACGAAAAGGCGTTCCATAACGCCCTTGTTCTGGACGTGGCCATGGGCGGTAGCACCAACACGATTCTCCATACGCTCGCCGTCGCGACCGAGGCGGGACTCAAGCTCGACCTCCACAAGATCGACAAGATCAGCCAGTCCACGCCCAATATCTGCAAGGTTTCCCCCTCCAGCCCCTTCCATATCGAGGACGTCGACCGCGTCGGCGGAATTCCCGCCATCCTCAAGGAAGTTTCGAAGATCAAGGGCAAACTCCATCTGACCAAGAAGACCGTTTCCGGCAAAACGCTCGGCGAGATCATCGCCGACGCCCCGGCCCCCGACGGCACGGTCATCCATACCCTCGAAAACGCCTACAACAAGCAGGGCGGGCTCGCCGTTCTCTTCGGCAATCTCGCTGAAAACGGATGCGTCGTCAAGACCGCCGGCGTTTCCCCGAAAATGCTCAAGCACAAGGGGCCGGCTGTCGTCTTCGAAAGCGAAGAGGAAGCCGGAGCCGGAATTCTGGCCGGAAAAGTCAAGGCCGGAGACGTGGTCGTCGTGCGCTATGAGGGGCCGAAAGGCGGACCCGGAATGCAGGAGATGCTCGCGCCCACCAGCTACATCATGGGACGCGGTCTCGGCGAAAAAGTCGCGCTCATCACCGACGGCCGTTTCAGCGGCGGAACCCGCGGCGCGTGCATTGGACACGTCAGCCCCGAGGCGGCGGCGGGAGGCATCATCGGACTGGTCAAGGATGGCGACATGATCGAGATCGACATTCCCAACCGCATGATCGAACTGAAAGTCTCCGCCAAGGAACTCGAAAAACGCCGGAAAGCGTGGAAGCCCGTCCAGAAGAAAATCACTTCTCCGTGGCTCCGCAAATACGCCATCCTCGCGACCAGTGCGGACACAGGCGGCGTCCTCCGGACCCAACTGTGAGATGACCGTTCCCTTCTTCGCGGAACCCATCGCACTTTCGGATTCGTTCACCCTCCCTTCCCGGGCGATCCTGTCGCCCATGGAGGGGATCATGAACCGGGAGGCTTTTTTCAAGGCCGCCCTGTCCATGAACCTGATCGATTCCTGGATGCCTCCTTTCATTGCCGTTCCGAAAGGCGCGGCTCCGTCGAAGGGCGCTTTGCGGAGACGTTTCGGCTTCTTCCTTGAATCGGGAATTCCCCTGAGCGTTCAACTGCTCGGGAATGATCCGGATACCCTTGCCGATGCCGGCGCGAACCTGTTTCGGGTTGGTGTGCGGTCCGTCAATGTGAATTGCGCCTGTCCCAGCAAGACCGTGCTGTCCAGCGGTTCAGGCGGGGCGCTCCTGAAAGATCCCTCCCGAATTCGCGATATTCTTGCCGCAATCAAAGAGATGACTCCGCAACTCTGCCTGAGTGTCAAAACCCGTTCCGGGTTCCGGTCGCCGGAGGAAATTCCCCTTTTGATGGAAGCGGTTCGCGAAGGCGGCGCGGACTGGATTCTCCATCATTTCCGGACCGTTTCGGAAAACTATGAGGACATCCCTTTCGGGGAAGCGGTCGCAAGATTTCATACGGTCGTACAAACCGCCGCGCCGTTGCCCGTATTCGCCAACGGAGACATCCTGACCGCGAAAGATGCCGAGTTCGTGCGCAAAGAAACAGGCTGTGCGGGAATCGCCGTTGGACGCGGCATCATGCGTGATCCGTTTCTGCTGAGGAGACTCCGCGGCGGGGAATGTCCGCCAGACATGAGACACGCGTTTCTGGAGGCGCTCTCCGGCGGGGACATCGCCGCGAAAAAGAAGCGCCGCTTTTATCTGGAATGCGTGAAAATGATGTTTGGCGAGGACTCACCGGAATTCCGGGAAGCTCTTCAAAAAAAGCAGGGTTGAATCCAGTATATCGAGTTCAGATTTCTTTGGCTTTGGACCAGTCGATGGGCTTCTTGTTTCCATCACTGTCCACGGCCACGAAAACGCAGGAGGCTTCGAACCGGCGGGTGGAACCGACAATCACGACGATGTCGAAGGAAAAACTGGTGTTGCCGCGTTTCGGATTGGCCGCATACACTTCCAGAATGTCGCCCAGCTTGACCGGCGAATGAAATTCCACGCCCGAAAATTTGCGGCTGACGATGTGTTCCTCGCCCGTATAAAGTTTGGCATAGATCGCGGCGGATTCGTCCATCAGGGAAAGCATACGTCCCCCGAACATGTTTCCGTGAATGCCCACGTCTCCGTTCAGACACATTTTCGAGGTGATCTTGAACATGGATGCCTCCTTGTTTCTTACAGCGGCTGCTGCTGGCTCAGACAATGGAGGGCGCCTCCCTCCAGAATGATGTTGAAACAGTCGATCGGTATGATTTCGCGTCCGGGGAAAGCGTCCGCGATGACCTTCTGCGCCTCGCGGTCCGACTTGTCCTGACGGTAGGACGGAACCAGCACGGCGCCGTTGACGAGCAGATAATTCGCGTAGGTGGCGGGAAGGATTTCCTCGCGCCAGCCGTCCGGGCGGATCGGTTCGGGAACGGGCAGGGGGAGCACCTGAAGCGACTTGCCGTCGGCGTTGCGCATTTTTTCGAGCGTCTGAAAATTGTGCTTCATGGTTTCATGGCCGGGATGGGACTTCTTCCCAAGAATTGCCAGCACGGCATCTTCCCGGAAGAAACGGGCGAGGGTGTCGATGTGGCCGTCGGTATCGTCGCCGGGCAGTCCGCTGTCGAGCCAGAGGATCTGGCGCATTCCAAGGGCGTCGCACAGCACTTTTTCCGCCGTCTTTTCGGTGATCCCCTTGTTGCGGTTCGGGTTCAGGATCACTGAGCGGGTGGTGAGAAGGTCGCCGCATCCGTTGGTTTCGAGAGCGCCCCCCTCGCAGATGAACGGAATCGCAAATCGTTGGAGGGCAAGGGCCCGCGCGACCTTTTCAGGAACGGCGTTGTCTTTGTCCCACGGCGGGAATTTTCCGCCCCATGAATTATAGAGGAAATCCACGACCGCCCGTTCGCCGGAGGCGTTCCGCACGAAGACGGGACCGTGATCCCGGCACCATGCGTCGTTGGTTTTTATGTCGAGGAATTCGATCTGTTCCGGGACGGCGCCGCGGGAGACAAGCAGTTCCGCGATCCGCTGATTTTCCTTGCGCGGACAGAGAATCCGCAGAAGTTCATGACGTGTGATCGCGGCGGCGAAGTCCGCATAGGCAAGTTCGGTTTCGGGGAAGCATCCCGGCCAGGTACGCTTGTTCAGCGGCCAGCTCAGAAGGACGCTTTCTTGAGGCGCCCATTCGGCGGGCATGGAGTACCCCAGTTCCCGGGGAGACTGGCCTTCAGGGAAGAATTCAGTCATCGAAACGCCTCGTGATGCCGGAATAGGCGTCGATGCGGCGGTCGCGGAAGAAGGGCCACATCCGGCGGTGTTCCTCCATGGCCTTGAAGTCGCACTCCGCATAAAGGATCGTTGCCTTGTCCTGCGGCGCGGACGCGATGGCGTTGCCGTAGTAGTCGCTGACGAAGGACGATCCCCAGAAGCGGGTGCCGTGTTCGACGCCCACCCGGTTGACCGCGGCCAGATAACAGGTGTTCGCGGCGGCATGTCCGCGCTGGACGTTGAGCCATGCATCGCGCTGGAGGGAACCCAGAGACGACGGTTCGGAGGCGATTCCCCCGATGGCGGTCGGACAGAAGATGATCTGCGCCCCGGCGAGCGCGGTCAGGCGCGCGGCTTCCGGGAACCACTGATCCCAGCAGACGATGACGCCGATCGGGGCGAATTTCGTCTGGAAGGCGCGGAATCCGAGGTCGCCCGGAGTAAAATAGAATTTTTCTTCGAAGCCGGGGTCCTGCGGAATGTGCATCTTGCGGTATTTGCCCAGCAGTGTGCCGTCGGCGTCGATGACGGCGGCCGTGTTGTGATGCAGTCCGGGCGCGCGCCGTTCGAAGAGAGAAAGAACAAGCACCACGTCCAGTTCGGCGGCGAGCTTGCGGAAGCGGTCCGTGATTTTACCGGGGATCGGATGGGCGAGATTGAAGAAATCGCTGTCCTGTTTCCAGCAGAAATATTCGGTCAGGAAAAGCTCCTGCGTGCAGATGATTTTCGCACCGGCGGATGCGGCCTTGCGGATCAGTTGTTCCGTGTGGGCGGCGGCTTTTTCGATTCCGCCGCGGTCCCTGTCCTGAAGCAGGGCGATCTTGAGAGTCGTCTTTTTCATTTTTCCTCCCTGTCGAAAGAGGTGCGGCCGCTGAGGGCGGCGGCGATGGTGGCGGGATCGGCGTAACTGAGGTCGGACCCGGCGGGAAGCCCCTGCGCCAGACGGCTGATCTGGACGGAAAAGCGCGTCAGGCGGTTGACCAGAAAAACCGAGGTGGCCTGACCTTCCACATCCGGGCTCAGTGCCAGAATGACCTCCCGGAAAGCACCGGATTCGAGGCGTTTTTCGAGTGCGTCGAGCGTGATGGATTCAACTCCTTTTCCCTCCAGCGGGGCGAGGCGTCCGCCGAGGACATGATACACGCCGCGGAAACTTCCGCTGGCTTCGATGCTCCGGATCTGCGGCGTGTTCTCCACGATGCAGAGGAGGGAGGTGTCGCGCACGGGCGAGGCGCAGATGGGACAAAGCGGCGTTCCGTCCGCCGTATCGGCCAGATTGCCGCAGACGGAACAGGTCCCGACCCGTTTTTTGAGTTCGGCAAGAAGCAGAGCCAGCGCTTCCAGCTTTTCACCGTCCCAGGAGAAAAAGGACATGGCCATGCGTTCGGCGCTTCGGCGTCCGACTCCCGGAAGGGAGCGCAGAAGCTCCATGAGGTCTTCGAGCACCTTTGGATACGGATGGTTCATCGGATCGGCTTTCTCCGGGGGAACCGGGTCAGATCAGGCCGGGGATGTTGAGGCCGCCGGTCGCGTCGCTGAGTTTTTTCGCACTGACTGTCTTGAACTGTATGAGGGCGTCCTGAAACGCGGCCGCGCAAGCGGCCTCGACAAGCGCCGGATTGCCGGAAGCAATCAGCTTCGGATCGATCCGGACATGCTGGACGCCGAGGTCGCCGGACATCCGGATTTCGACTTTCCCTTCCGGATCGTTTCCGGTGATTTCAGTATGGGCGAGATCTTCCTTCATCTGCTTGATATTTTTCTGGATCTCGGTAAATTTTTTCATGAGACCCGCCATTTCACCCAGATTTCCAAACATGTATGACTTCCTTCGCTTTTATGCTTATTTGGTTTTGATGTCGTTTTCGAGGGCCGCGTCGCGCCGGCCTCCGTAGAGGATGGCTTTCTCGTAGGCCTTCATCGCGGATTCGCGTTCCTTGCGCTTGAGGTGGAGCCGGGCAAGAGCAAAATACGGCTCGGGACGGTTGCCCATGTCGGCCGCGCGCCAGTAGTGCCAGAGCGCCATGCCGAGGTCTCCGTTCTTTTCGGAAGCCGCGCCCTGTTCCATGGCATCCTTGTATTCCTTGTCCGAGGTGTCCTGCTTAGCGGCGGGAGCGGCGTCCGGAACGGTCGCGGAGGCTACAGTTGTTTCGGCCGGTTTCGCGGGAATTGTTTTCACGGTTTCGGAAACGGGCGTCTCTTTCACATCCGCCCTGGCCGCCTTCTCCTGAGCCGTTTTCACTTTGTCGAAAAGCTTATTGGTCAGATTGTTATCCCGGGCAGTGACCGCCTCGGTTTCCGGGCCGGAAACCGTTACGCTGGAGGTGGATCTTTTCCGGACTCCGGCGATTTGGCTGGACGGAGCTGTGACAACGCCGTCCTCGATGTCGGCGCGGAGCATTTTGAGTTCGGCTCTCGAGCGGCGGGCGTCATAGGAGGCCACTTTGGCGGTTTCCTCGGCCTTGTCCGCGATTTCCTTCTGGCGGACCGCCTGAATCCGGTAGGCCTCGATGGAACGGTTGAGTTTCTTGATCTCTTCCTTATAACTCAGCTGTTCCGAAAGGATGTCGTTCAGGGCATAGTTCTTGTTCGCCAGTTCCTTGACCAGCTCGTCTTCAGACGCGTCGGCCATTTTCTTCATGTCGGCAGTGAGGTCGGCGATCCGCTTTTTCAGCAGGATTTTCTCCTCTTCGGAAAGGGCTTTGGCCAGCTGTTTCTTCAGACTGCCGATTTCCGCTTCCTGTTTGGCGCGGACTTCGGTGAGGTCGCGGATGGTATATTTGGACTTCGTATTTTCCTCGCGCTGCTGGAGGAGAAGTTCCACATTCTTTTTGATTTCCTGTTTCAGGGAGGCTTCGGCTTCCGCGGCGTTCTTCACGACCAGTCTGGTTTCGTCTTTGGCTTCGGTGAGGGCGGTTTCCGTCTTTGCCAGCTTATCCTGAGTCGCCTTGTAGTCGGTGAGGGAATCCTTGAGCCGGGCCACATCCTCTTCCCGGGAGGCAAGGGTCTTTTTCGCGGTTTCCAGAAGGGCCTGCGTGGAACCGATCTTCGCCTGAAGATTGGCAATGTTGGATTCCAGTGCGTTCTTCTGGTATCCGAGCCGTTTGATCTCCTGTTCCGCTTTCGTCTGGGCCGCTTTCATGGATGCGTATTCTTTTTCGGTCGGCAGGGTCGCCTTCATCTTCTCAATCTCTTTTTCAAGACGTGTTTTTTCGGCGGCGACTTCCTGTGCTCCATCCCGTGCGGCGGCCAGTTCCGTGTTGGCATCCTGAAGCGACTTGATCCGTTCCGCAAGCTGTTTTTTCGCGGCATCCAGCTGTGTCCTGGCGGCGGCCAGCTCAACACCAACGGTGGAAGCGGACTTTCTGGACCCGGTCAGTTCCGTTTCAGACGCGGTCAGCTTCGTCTTGACGGAAGCCAGTTCCGTGTTGACCGCGGCGATTGTAGCCTTCGACCCGGACAGCTCCTTTTCGATGGAGGCCAGACGCGTTTTCAGCGTATCGGCTTCCTGACCGCGAAGCGTGAGGTTCTGTTTCGATTCAGCCAGTTCTTTTTCCCGTGCCGCGAGAGAGGCTTTCGATTCGGTCAGCTCTTTGGAGGTTTCTTCCAGTTTCGGCGCAGTCGCGGCCAACAGTTTTTCCTTTGCGGTCAGCGTTTCCTTGACGGCGGCCAGTTCCTTCTCGGCGGCGGTCAGACGTGTTTTCAGGACATCCGTTTCTTTTCCGCCGGAGGTCAGGGCCGTTTTTGCGGCGGTCAGTTCCTGTTCGCGGGCCGCAATAGAAGCCTTTGCTGTGGCGAGTTCCTTTTCATTGGCGGACAGGGTCGTTTTTGCGACGTCGAGCTCCTGTTCACGCGTGCCGAGGGAAGCCTTTGCGGCGGTCAGTTCCTTTTCATTGGCGGACAGGGTAGTTTTTGCTGTGGCGAGTTCCTGTTCGCGGGTGTTGAGGACGGCCTTGAGCGCCGTCAGTTCCTTTACGGTCTCATTCAACTTCGGCGATGTCGAGCTCAGGAGTTTTTCCCGGTCGGTCAGAGCCGTTTTTGCTGTGGTCAGTTCTTTTTCCCGGTCGGTCAGAGCCGCTTTTGCGGCTGCAAGTTCCTGTTCGCGTGTGCCGATAATTGCTTTTGCGGCGGCGAGCTCCTGTTCTTTGGCGGACAATGCGGTTTTCGAGGCGGTCAGTTCCTTTTCATTGGCTGACAGCGTCGTTTTCGCCGCCGTCAGGTCTTTTTCGGAAGTTTCCAGACGGGATTTGAATGCCGCCAGTTCTTTTTCGGAAGAGGTCAGACGTTCGCGGGTCGTCGCCAGTTCGCTGTTTGCACTTTCAAGATTTTTGCGCAGTGAAGGAATCTTTGCGGCATCCTGTTTGAGAGTTGCCAGTTCCTTTTCCGTGGAGGCGGGCGTTACTTCCCTGACGGTCACCTGAACGGCATTCAGCCGGACGACTTCCGCTTCCAGCCGGGTCTTTTCCGTAGTAAGAGCCTGCGCCTGTTTTTCCGAGGCCGCCAGTTTTTCGTTCAATGTTTTGATTTCGCCGGACAGTGTCGCCAGTTTTGCATCCGGAGAGGCATCCTTGTGGGATATCTCGACCAGCTGCTTTTTCAGACGTTCTACTTCTGCTTTCATGGCATTGCCGGCCTGGGAAAGCTCCGCGGAGGTCTTTTCCGCGACGGTCAGCTTCGACTTCAGCTGTGCCAGTTCCTCGGTCGGGAAGGCGGGCGCGGATTTCAGTTTCGCGGACAGCTTCGTGTTTTCCTCTTTTATGGAATCGAGGGAACCGGCCAGTTTCGTGTTTTCTTCCGAACGGGCGGCCAGATCGGCGGTGAGTTTCGTATTCCGGTCTTTCAGGGAGGCAACCTCCGCGGCCAGTTTGGCATTATCCGTTTTCAGCGAGTTGACGCCGGCGACGGTTTTCACGCCGCTTTCCTTCTGTTCGGCAAGCACGGCGTTGAGTTTTGCGATTTCTTCTTTCTGAGAGGCGAGGGTGGCAGTCAATTTGGCCTGATCGCTTTTCTGAGAATCGAGGGAGGCCGTCAGCTTAGCGTTTTCCGTCTTCTGAGAATCGAGGGCGACGATCAGCTTTGCATTGCTGCTCTTCTGGTTGGTGAGGGCTTCCGTGAGCTTTGCCGTTTCCTCTTTCTGGGAATTTCCGGAAGCCGCGAGCTTTGCGTTTTCCGTTTTCTGCGAGTCGAGAGCGGCGATCAGTTTTGCGTTGTTGCTCTTCTGGTCGAGAAGTTCCGCGGTGAGCTTGTCGCTTTCCGCCTTCCGGGTAGTCGCGGAAGCCGTGAGCTTGGCGTTTTCCGTTTTCTGCGAGTCGAGAGCGGCGATCAGTTTTGCGTTGTTGCTCTTCTGGTCGAGAAGTTCCGCGGTGAGCTTGTCGCTTTCCGCCTTCCGGGTGGTCAGAGAGGTCAGGAGGGTGGAATTTTCTTCCGTGCGGGTTTTCAGGGTGGCGGTCAGACGGGTGTTTTCCTCGTTCTGTGCGTTGAGGGAGGCGGTGAGTTTCGCGTTTTCGGTTTTCCGGGAGGTCAGGGATTCCGTGAGTTTTGTATTTTCCCCTTTCACCCGTTCGAGATTGGCGGACAGTGCGGCGGCCTCGGTTTTCCTGCTCTCAATCACAGAGGACAGTGCCGCTTTTTCGGCCGTGTGGGCTGTCTGCGCGACTTCCAGAGCCGCCTTGGAGGAGGCCAGCTGCGTCTCGAGCGCTTTCTGGGCGGTCAGCGCGGTCTGAAGCCGGCTTTCCGCGGATGCGAGTTTCGCCTGAAGCTGGACCGGACTTCCGGGCGCTTTCAATTTTGCGTTTTCATCCTGCGTCTGTTTCAGGGAGGACGTGAGCTGTTCCATCTGTTTTTTCTGGTCGGCGATCTGCTTCTGGAGGTTGTCAAAGAGCTGGTCGTTGACTTTCGAGGCGAAGAGATTCCGTTCGCCCGTGACCTTCTCAAGTTCCTTTTTCAGGGAGGCGTTTTCCGTTTCCGCTTTTTTCAGCGAGGCTTCCAGAGCGCCGTATTGTTTGGAGATGGAATCGTTGGCCTTGGAAAAGTCATTGCGCTGCTCGATATTGACGACGAGGTCCTTCTTGAGTTTTGCGACATTCTCGTTGAGTTCGGAAATACGGGATTCCTGTTTGGTGCGCTCTTCCTTGAGAGAGGCCATTTCGCGTTTCAGGAAGTCGTTGTCCTTGCGCAGAGCGGCGGCATTTTCTTCGATTTTCCGGGCGGCATCCCCGGCGGAGACCTGACCCGAACGGAGTTTGCTTGCCTCGGCGACGGCCTCATTGTATTGTTTCGTGGTCTCCTGGAGTTTTGCGTTCAGGGAAGCCAGATTGCTTTCCGCGGTTTTCAGGGCGTCCGTCATGGATTTGACTTTTTCGGCGTTCTGGGAAAGAACGGTTTCCGTGGTCTTGAGGCTGGCGTTGTATTTCTGTGTCAGTTCCGCGAAGGCATTCTCCCGTTTCGCCTTGTCGGCGGAGAGGGCTTTCATGCGTTCTTCGAGCTGTGTGAACTCGGTGGAGCGGTCGCGGAAGGCTTTGGAATAAGCGGCGCTTTTGGTCTGTTCGGCGGTCAGGAGTTTTTCCAGTTCGGCGGCGCGCGGGGTGGCTTTCTTCTGTTCTTCCTGAAGTTTCTCGAATTGAAGACGGAGGGCGGTCAGCTGTTTGTCGAGCTGGTCGCGTTCATCCATGAGACCTTTGATCTGCTTGAGGGCGGCCTCCCCGCGTTCGGCGTCGGGCCGGAGCTTGGTGAGTTCCGTCTGAAGATTTTCGATCTGTTTCTTCCGGAGTTCATTTTCCTGCGAAACCTTCTTGAGACGCTCATCGAAAGCCTGCTGGTCGGCGGCCTCCTGTGCGGCGGAAGTTGTTGATGGGGCGGTGGTTGCGGTGGAGACTCTTTCGGTGGGGGTTTCACTGCTCCGTGCGGTTCGGCGGATTTCATCGGCGGTCTCTTCCGCTTTCTGTTTGGCGGAGAGCAGACGGCGGCGGCAGAGATTCAGTCGGTATTCGATGACGCTGCGGTTCCACTGGGGGTTCTGCTTCTGGACTTCGGTGAAGGAATCCAGAGATTTCTGATAGAACGGGATGGACTCCTCGTATTTGCCGGAGATCATCTTCATTTCGCCTTTTTCGTAGAATTCGAAGCCCTGGCGCCAGATATCCCAGAGTTCGCGGGAGACCCGTTTGTCGGGAGTGCTCATGGGGCGGTCCCCCTGGGCGCTGACTTCCGGGGCGTTGATCAGCACTGAGCCCAGGAAAAAGAAAAGGATCAATCCGCCCAGCAGCAGAGATTTCATGTTCATTTATTCA
>CAYWZD010000087.1:0-11479 GCA_964462755.1 uncultured Victivallales bacterium
CCGCGGAAAAATCGATCTGGATCATCACCCCCTATTTTGTGCCGTCGAAGGACTTTTCCAAGGCGCTCCGGATGGCTTCCGCCCGCGGAGTGGACGTCCGCATCATCCTTCCGCGCATCAACAACCATTGGTATATGAAGATGGCCTCGGCCAGTTTCTTCGAACCGCTGCGCTCCGACGGAGTCCGCATTTTCGAACGCAAAGACATCTTCACCCATGCCAAGGCGATGCTCGTGGACGGCAGATGGGCCTATCTCGGGTCCAGCAACTGCGACATCCGGAGCTTCCGCCTCAATTTCGAACTCGACCTGCTGGTGGAGGATGGCGAATTCACCCGCAGTCTTCATAAACAGTTCCTCCGCGAACTGAAAAATTCGGAAGAACTTACCGACGAGGCTCTCTCCGCGAGAGGTCCCGCCCGGAAAATCATCGAAAGCGCCTGTGCCCTTTTCACCCCGGTACTGTAATATCGAAGGAACCCCAATGACACAAGGACGGCAAAAGATCTTATCGGTCATTATCCCGGTATATAACGAGGAACGCACGGTCTGTTCATTGCTCGACAAAGTGATGAACGCCGCCGTCTCCGTTCCCATGGAAATCATCATCGTCAACGACGGTTCCACGGATTCCACTCCTTCCCTCTGTGCGGAATGGGTAAGAAAAAACAGCGGCGGCGCCCACAAGCCGGTGTATCTGACCAAGTCCAACGGCGGAAAAGGTTCCGCCGTCAAGGAAGGAATCCGGGTCTCCACCGGAGATGTCGTCATCATTCAGGACGCCGATCTGGAATACGATCCGAACGACTATGAGAAGTGCATCCGCCCCATTCTGGACGGCGAATGCAAGGTTGTCTACGGTTCACGCGAGGCGGAAAACCGCAACCGCATTTATTCCGCACCGTCGTTTTTTCTCGGCGGGCTGTTTCTGACCTATTGGATCAATCTGCTTTACAACTCGAATCTGACCGACGAGCCAACCTG
The DNA here is from genome assembly GCA_964462755.1 of uncultured Victivallales bacterium. Lineage (GTDB taxonomy): Bacteria > Verrucomicrobiota > Lentisphaeria > Victivallales > UBA1829 > SIG94. The sequence continues at coordinate 984 of CAYWZD010000087.1, forward strand.
CTACAAGACGTTCGACGGCAACCTGATCCGTTCCATTCCGATTGAAGGCGACAAGTTTGAATGGGAGCCGGAAATCACCGCCAAGCTGCTGCGCATGGGGTTCGAGATCCGTGAAATTCCCGTTTCCTATTTCCCCCGCAAGATCGCGGAAGGGAAGAAAATCAAATGGTTCGACGGACTCCAGGCCCTCTGGATCGCTCTTTACTGGAGGTTCGCCGGACTGGGGAAAATCCGGAGCCATACAGCCTCCGTTTCGGAAGACTTCTCATCCGTGATCCGGACAAGGAAAAGATCGCTCTGCTGGCTGTTGGGAATCGTCGTTCTGGCCTTTCTGCTGCGACTGGGGGACGCCTGGCCCGGTCTTCAGAATCCCCAGCGGCTGATGCGTCCGGACAGTGCCCCGTTCCTGGCGGTGGCGGGGAAGGGGATCACGCACGATTGGCCTTCGTTCTACCGGCTTTATCCTTCTTCGCAGAAGACATGGAAGGAAAACACGCCCGCCTTCCGGATGGTGTATGGAAATGAAACCCGTGCGCCGCTCTATCCGCTGTGGCTGTCGGTCCTGTTTGGAATGAGCGGCCGGAGTCTGGTGCTTGCGATTGTCGCCGGGTGCCTGCTGGGGGCGCTGGCCTGCGTGCCGGTGTTTCTCACGGGCAAACTCTTCGGCTCGGACAGGACCGGGGTGATCGCGGCGCTGCTGCTGGCGCTGAACCCGACGGCGATTGCCTTCAGTCCGCTGTTCCTGCCGGATACCCTGTTCCTGCTGATCGTTTCGTTTCAGGTATATTTCTTTCTCCGTTTCATTAAAAACGCCTTCGGGATGAACCTGATCACTTCCATTACGCTGGCCGCGTTTGCCGCGCTGATCCGTCCGGCGAACGCCCTTTGGGTGATCCCGTGCGTGGTCGTCATTCTTTTCTTCCGGAGACTGCCGTGGCGTTTGAAAATCAACTACGGACTGGTCTCCCTGCTGATTTTCGGCATGGTGCTCTTCCCGTGGATATTGGGAAGCAAACGGGCGCAGGTCGGATGGCGGATCGACACCATCAGTTCCGAGTCGCTGCTGAAGAACGCGGCGGCGCTTCATGCAAGCATCCACGGCATCGAGCCTTCGGTTGCGGCGATGGAGTTTCGCACGGAGATGTTCCGCCGTTATCAGGCGGACCCGGACCGCTATTCCACGCTGGAGGCACAGTTGAACGTCCGGGACGCGGAGATGTTCAAAATCATCTTGAACCACCCGTTTCATTATGCGGCCCTTCATCTGAATCCGAAAATTCTCTCCCAGGATTTGTCCGGACTGCTTTATAATCTGGACCTGAAACAGGCGCCGCCCCGGAGTCTCGGCTTTCTGCTGATTTCCGCCTCGGCGCTTCTTTACATGTTCTCCGCACTGGGGCTGGGATGGTATTTCCTGGCGGCCCTCGACCGCCGAAGCTGGATGATGATTCTGCTCTTTCTCCTGCTCGGAGGATATTATCTGCTGATGCCCGGACCGATCGCCATTCCCCGCTATCAGCTGCCCGCCCTGCCGTTCCTTTGTCTCGCGGCCGGATACGGAATCGTTTATTTCAGGGCGATCCTCCGGAAACAGAAATTCCCGGAGGGCTTCTGAATGGCGAATTTCACCCGGAAAGAATGGGAAAAATATGAAAAAATTCTGGATGTCTATGAAAATCATCCGGTTTTGTACCGCCTGAAACTCTTTTTCCTGTTTTTCCAGTCTTTCTTCGGGATTCTTCTGCTGGTCGCGGTGATTTTTCTGATGGTCCGGTACGCCGCGATCAAGCCGGCCTCCAGAATTTCCTTGCGCATCTGGATCTTTCTTGGAATCAGCGTCGGCATTTCTCTCTGGGGATATCTCATGGAGGTTCTGAACCGTCCGTGGAAGGGACTTTTCCTTCTGCGCCGGAAGCAGTATCCCAATTTCTACCGGAAAGTGAACTGGATCTCCCGGAAAGTGAAGGGACCGAAAATCCATACGATCTATCTTACCCATGAAATGAATGCGGGGGTCTCTTCCAGTTTCGTATGGATTCCGTTTCTGCGGCGGAACGTGCTGATGGTGGGATATCCGCTTCTCTGTGCCCTGAGCCGTCGCGCGTTTCTGGGATGTCTGGCGCACGAGATCGGACATCTTTCCCGGAAGCATCTTTCGGTAGGGGCGTTTTTTTACTGGATTCATGCTTTCTGGACGAATCTGCATCTGGGGATTTTTTCATTGTTTTACGCCCCCTGGCTGAAGTATTACATGCCGGCGCTCGAAAGGACGGCCCTGCCGCTGTTCCGGCACAACGAAGTGGAGGCGGACCGTTTCAGCGTGGAAAGTTTCGGCGCGGAATATGCGGCGGCCTGCCAGGTCGAACTGCAACTGAAATCGGATCTGTTCGACCGCGTCGTTTTGCGGAAAACGCTGGAAAAGATGCAGAAGGGCGAGTGGGGAAATTTGAATGTTCCCGCATTTCTGCGGGACGAACTCCGTCAGGAAATTCCGCCCGAAAAAATATTTTCGGGACTGGAAAAAGCCATGAGACACATGAATTATGTTTTTGATCCGCATCCCTCTTTCCGTGAACGCTTTGCGCTGACGGGCGCGGCCGATCCCCTGCCATATGCGTCCGTCCGGGGAGACGCCCTGGAGCGGTTCCTCGGGAACGATCCCGCGTTTCTGGAAGACTTCAACGGATATCTCCACACTCTTCTGGACAAGGGAGCCGCGGACATGAAGGCGCGGGCGGAAGGTGCGGGAGAGTTTCTCCGGACAGCAGAGTATTCTCCGGAGAGCCCGCTGGAGGACCTCAGCCGGATTATCGATGCGTTATTTGACGCCGGGCGCCGGGAGGAGGCAGAAGCTTTCGTGAGAGAGTGCTACAAAGCCCATCCGGAGATCCCGGAAATTGCCTGCCGCTATGCCTGCGTCCTCATGGAGGACTCTCCGGACGAGGCGGCGGAACTGTTTGAGAAAAGTCTGGAAAAATGTCCCTCCCTTTACTATTTCGCTGAAAACTTCCTTTTTTCCTATTATATGGAGAACGGGTTGACGGACAGGTTGAAAGCCTTCCTCGATCTCCGGGAAGGCCGTCTTGCCAAGCTGGTCAAGGAGGTTTCCGCGGAACTGAAGGAGACGGATGCTGTGAAAGGATATGTGCCTCTTCCGGATGTTGCGGAAGCCCTCCGTGAAAAATTGGCGTCTGCCAAAGAGATTGAGTGCGCCTATTGTGTGGAGCGCAAACTGGAGGAGGGGAGTTCGTTTTCCGTCAAGTTCATTGTTTTTCAGGTCCGTTACAGGTGGTTTCAGTTCCAAGCGGATCCGAAGGAGCTGCTCGGTCAGTTCCAGATGAATTTTCCGGACTTCAGTTTCGTCATCCGGAAGAAAAAATATTGCGAGCGTTTTCTGGCTCCGGTTCCGAAATCCCTTTTCTACCGCAGGGGAGAAAGAGCGGATTCCGCTGGAAATCACTGAATGCAAATGTCTTTCAAAAGCGAAAGAAATGCTTCTCTTGCATGTTTTTCCATCCAGGGGGAATGCCCGCAACGGTCCAGTATATGGCTTTGGAAAGGAATTCCGATCTCTTCCAACGGACGGGTGACGCCTTCGGGCGGATGGCAGTCATGGGTCCCGTGGATGATGGTGATCGGACAGGAAATCCGCCGGAAACAATCCAGCAGTCCGCCCGATTTTCGCCACTCGGCGGCTTCCTTCCAGATGCGGGCATACATTTCACCGTCAGGAGTGCAAGGGGGAACATCCGTTTCCGGTAATACACAGTAATTGTCGGATTTTTCACAAAGTCCGCCCAGCTGTCGGAGAAGCGCATCTTTTTCCTCCGGACGTGGATTTTGCAACTTTTCCAGAAGCTCTCTGAAAAGGATTGCTTCTTCCCGGGTGAAATGGGAAATCCGCCGTTTCTCAAGCTCGGGGACATATTCCGCTTTCAAGGGACCGCTCCCGATCAGAACGAGATGCCGAACCCTTTCCGGGAACTCTGCCGCAAAGACCGCCGCCAGCCATGCCCCCCATGAATGTCCCGCAACGACAACAGGTTCCGACGAAAAAGAGAGGATCTGCTCCTGGAGTTCGGCCGAAAGCCCGGCAATGGAATGGCGGGTTTGGAATGGTTCCATTACTCCGCAAAAAGCCCCCAAGGCCTTCGCGGGCGAAAAGACGGAACCGGCGGCGCCGGGGCCGCCGTGGAGGATGGCCGCTCGAAAGGGCGGGACTCCGTGAAGTCTGACGGATGGATTCATCTTTTTTGAAGGCTCATTTCGGTTCGATATTTTTTCCTGGCAAATATATCTCCACGATAGAAAATTGTCAAGATTTTTACGAAAATAAAGTTTTTTTAATTTTTTTTGAAAAAAAATAAATTCCTTTATATGATTTGCATTGATTTTGCGTTATATTATGTAACAGAATTCATAAGGAAGGGTACTATTATGGAATTCACTCCTCTGTTTGCTTACATCGACGCCGGAACGGGAAGCATGGTTCTCCAGACGGTTGCCGCTGGAATTTTTGCGGCGGCGGTCTTTTTCCGTCAGATCCGGAACTGGGTGATGGTGCAGATTCGTCCGAACAGAAAAGACGGCGGAAAGCATGATGCCTGAGCATCTCCTCCCGGCTTCCTTCCGGGATCCTTCAGGACAGGTTTTTCAACAGGACGGCAAAATTTTCCGGACTGTTACGCCGAAAGGCTATGCGGACTACCATTTTTTTGTTGAATCGGGACTGGCCCGGGAATTAAAAGATTCCGGAATGATCGTCGGATTCATGGAGACGGAACCCATCGATGAGTGCACCATTCTTGCACTGGAAGAACTTCCTTTCATCAGTTATCCATACGAATGGTGTTTTTCCCAGCTCCGGGATGCGGCTCTCCTGACGCTGGATTTGAACTTGAAACTCCTTGAAAAAGGGATGATCCTCAAGGATGCCAGCGCATTCAATGTCTCCTGGCGCAAGGGGTTTCCGATTTTCATGGACCACGGGTCTTTCACCCGCTATGAGGACGGGCAGCCGTGGCAGGCATACCGGCAGTTCGTCATGCATTTTCTGGGACCGCTTTTCCTGATGAAGGAAAAAGATGTGCGGTTCCTTTCTTTTTTCAGGAACCATCTGGATGGAATTCCGATCGATTTTGTTTCCGGAAACCTGCCGAAGAGAAGCTGGCTGAAGCCGTCTTCCCTGATCCATATTCATCTTCATTCGCATTTTCAGGATCATTACTCCGACAGCCGCCGGGGGAAGGAAACGCCTCCTTCCATGTCCAAGAAAAACCTGATCGACCTGATGAAATGTCTCAGGAACGATGTCGAAAGACTCACTCCGCCCCGTCTGAAAACGGAATGGGGGGACTACTACAGCGATACCAACTACTCCCGGGAAGCCTTTGACTTCAAACGGGAAACGGTGGAACGTTTCTGCCGGGAAGTCAAACCGTCGCGGACAATCGACCTTGGCGCCAATACCGGAGAGTTTTCGCGGATCGCCTCCGGCTGTTCCGGGGATGTGATTGCGGCGGACATCGATCCCGCCGCGGTGGAAACGCTTTATCGCTCCATCCGCCGGACCGCCGAACCGGTGTATCCGGTCCTTCAGGACTTGAACAATCCGTCGCCCGGTCTGGGGCTTTTCAATGAAGAACGCTTTTCCTTCTTCTCACGCGCGCGCGGAGACCTTGTTCTGGGGCTGGCGCTTCTGCATCATCTGCGGATCGGCGGCAACTGGACCTTTTCCCAGATTGTCCGACTGTTTTCCGAAACCGCCTCCAGTGCCGCGGTCGAATTTGTCCCCAGAGAAGATTCCCAGGTTCAGCGCCTGCTGCGGTCCCGTCCGGACATCTGTGCCGACTGGAGTCTGGAAGAGGCCTGTAACGCGTTCCGACACGCCTATGAGCAATGCGAAGTCGTTCCGATTCCGGATTCGAAGAGAACCCTCCTCCTGTTGCGAAGGGGCTGAACATGCGTGAAAAAAGAACTGTCGAAGGTTCCTTCCGGGACCGTATCCCCTGTGTGCTTTTCGCTTCCCTTTCCGTGTCTGTTTCCCTGCTTCTTTCCGGGTTGACTCTCTACTGTAAAAACAGCGGTGAATTCACCTTCCGTTTCTCCAACATCATGCTGGTGATTCTTCTCGGGACGCTGGTCGTGACGGCTTTCTTTGCAGCGCCTCAGCTTATTTTATGGAGGTGGAAACATTTTTCGCTTCTGAATTCGCTTGTCCTGGCATTGGGATATTCTGTCTGGCTCCAGAATTCCTATTGGTCGGAGATATTTCCGGATTACATGCCGGCTTTTTCCGCCCTGGAATCTACCGCTTATTTTCTGTGGGGACTTAATTTCATCCTTTATCTGTCCCCTTTTATCGTGGCTGTCCTGTTTCACCGGTGGCTGACGGCGCGTTCCGGGAAACTTTGCGGGATCATGCTGACCGCACAGCTGATTCCGCTGTTTTTCCTGCTGGTGCATTATTCGCCGCCGAAATATGACTTTTATGAATATTCGATTCAGGAGAAAGACAAATTCAAGTTTGCCTCCCGTGATAATGTGGTGGTTGTCGTGGTGGATTGCATGAGCGAATTCCTGTTCAAAAAACTGCTGAAGAAAACTCCGGAAATCGGAACCATGTTCCAAGACTTCACCTGTTTCGACGGAATTGTCAGCGGAACGATTCCGCAGACGATTTACGCGGTTCCCGCCCTGCTGACGGGCATGGAATACAGCAGTCAGGAAAATACTCCGTGGAAAGGAGATCACGGGGAATTCATCAAACTTGCCTACCAGTCGGAAAAGTCGCTTTTCAAAAATTTCAGGGAAGCCGGATATCGCTGTGAAGCCTATCCCTATGCCCTTCAGGCCATCAGTTATAACAAGGATGTTCTGGACAATGTGGTCCCGCGGACGAGTCATACGCAGTCTTTTCACATGTTTTCCGGAGTGTTTTTCCTCAAAATGCTTCCTTTTTTCATGAAGGCGGTAATTGCGGATTCCGGTTTTTCATTGGACCATCTTTTCGTCGGCCCTGTGGATGAGGTCGTCATTTCCGACGGAGATGTGCCGCATGACATTGTGTTTTACAGGCGCCTGTCAACAGAAATGAAACTCGGAGACTTTGAGAAGGAGCTGAAGTATCTCCATTTACAGGGGGCGCACGGCCCGCTCAAGACCAACGAGAAGCTGGAGGCCACATTGGACACCAACGCGGAAAGACAGCTCCGGGGATCTCTCCGGAATGTGGAACTGCTCTTGAAGAACATGAAAAAGCTGGGGATCTACGATGATGCTCTGATTGTGGTTACCGGAGACCATACGGAACGGTATACCCCTGAAATGATTACCATGGTCAAGCGGCCGGGGGAAAAACATTCCAGGCTGGTCTTCAATTCCGTGGCATGCCGTCTTTCCGATCTTCCCGTTGCGATTCTTGCGGAAAAAAAACTCTGGAAGAGCCCTGATTCCCTTTTCACCCGTCCTGCGCTAAAAAGAACAGGTTTCTCCATCCGGACCAACGCACTCCCCGAAACGGTTTTTTCCGGGCGTTGGCATCCGACGGGATCGCGTGCGGTTCCAGAGAAGATAACCTCCTTCATGAATCTGCCCACAAGCCTGGAAGAGGATCAGCTCTCGACTCCCCGTTCGGATATCGACAATAATCAGCTCCTGCGCGTCTGGTTTCGCGCGATCGATCTAAACCACAGTAAAGAATGGGAAACCTCGCCTTCCTCCGTGGTGAAGGGGGCGCGTCTGCCGGATCAATATCAGACTTATCTGAAAGTGCTGCCGGATGGTGATTACGTCTTTTTCATCGTTGAGGAAGTCGCCATAATCCAGGAAGATTCTCTGCCTGGAGCTCCTGTAGTGAAGGAAGTCCGGGAAACGGCGCTGCCTTACTTCTACCGGATTGAAAAAGGCCATTTCAGCCGGACGAAAACTTTGCCCGGAACGGTTTCCCGTCCAATGCGGGTCGGGGAACAATTCGTTTTTCATCCGTTCCGGTCCTATCCGCCGCTGACCTTTTCCGATGATTGCATGTTTGGAAAGGATTGTCTTTCCATGAGGGATACGGATACGGTTTCTGTTCAGCTGCCTTCGGGAACGCTGCCGCTTTTTCTCACTCTTTCCATAAACTGCATTGTCATGGAAAAGTCCGTATTTGAGGTGTATGACGGTGAAACACTGATCCACTCTCGAAAAGTGGATACGGGAATGTCCATCGAGTTCAACTTCAAAATCCCCGAACAAGCCCGCAAGAGAAAAAGACTGGACCTGTCCTTCAAGCTGGTTCCGCAATACAAAGACTCGAACAGAAAAATCACTTCCGTCTTTCATCTGACCGAAATCGGGTTGAAAGTCCCCTGATCCGCGTTGGAGGCGGCAGACGGGGAACCAGCGTATTCCGGAAAGTTTTTTCGGGAATATCAGCTTTCAAACAGCCAGCTGGAGAGATAGCGTTCCCCGGAGTCCGGCAGGAGCACAACAATGCGTTTTCCCTTGTATGATGCCTGCTGACTGAGTTCAAGCGCCGCGAAAAGCGCTGCTCCTGAAGAGATTCCGATGAGAAGCCCTTCCTGACGGGCCGCCTGCCGCGCGGTGTCGCCCGCGTCCTCGGCTTTGACCTTGACGATCCGGTCGAGGAGGGCCATGTTCATGATTTTCGGGATGAAACCGGCTCCGATGCCCTGAAGTTTGTGGGGGCCGGGCGCGTCTCCGGAGAGGACGGCGGAATCAGACGGCTCGACTGCGACGATTTCCACTTTTGGATTGCGTTTCTTCAATAATTCCGCGACTCCGGTGATGGTTCCGCCCGTTCCGACCCCGGCCACGAACACATCGACCTTTCCATCGGTGTCACGCCAGATTTCCTCGGCGGTGGTGGCTCTGTGACAAGCGGGATTGGATGGATTTTCGAATTGCTGCGGCATGAAAGACCCCGGATTCTCCTTCAGGAGTTCTTCGGCTTTGGCGATGGCGCCTTTCATTCCGAGGGCGCCGTCCGTCAGGACCAGCTGGGCTCCATAGGCGGCCAGCAGTTTCCGGCGTTCGATGCTCATGGTGTCCGGCATGGTCAGGATCAGTTTGTATCCCTTGACGGCGGCCGCCAGAGCGAGTCCGATCCCTGTGTTGCCGCTGGTGGGTTCCACGATCAGGGCGCCCGGCTTCAGGACCCCGCGTTTTTCGGCGTCTTCGATCATGGCGAGCCCCACGCGATCCTTGACGCTTCCGCCCGGATTGAAATATTCGACCTTGGCAAGAACTTCGGCCTTGCCCTTGTTGAGTTTCCCGATTTTCACCAGAGGCGTGTTTCCGATTTTTTCCAGAATGTTTTTCGCAACGACAGCCATTTTCAGCTCTCCCGTATCATGAATTTTGAATATGAGGGTTCGATTCTTTTACAATACCATTTCTTTGCCGGAAGGAAAGTCTTTTTCTGCTGTTTTTGCGGTTTTCTTTCGGGTGCGCCGCTTTCCGGTTCCGTCATAAATCGGCTTCGACGTTCAGCATCAGGACATGTCCGTTCCGATGCCAGCGGACCGTATCAAAACGGTTTTTCAGCATGAGCAGCGCAAGCTCCATTTCATCCGGCGTGTCGCTTTTCTTGAACCGCACCTCCGGAATGCGGGGATGGTTCGCCGTGATTTTGACTTTGATCTGCATCCGGTCATAGGAGACATCCACGGCGATTTCATTGTCCACACCGTTGACGAAAAGGCTTTCGCAGACGGCGTCAAGGCCGAAGGTCAGGCTCTGGCAGAGACTTTTGGAGACGCACCATTCCTGGCAGATTTCCTTGACCTTCCCGTCCATGATCGGAATGGAGGCCGCGTCGGTGGCGGTTGTAAAGCGGATGTGCCGTCGTGTGCCGAGGCTGGTCAGGACGGTCATCAGGAGCAGGATCAGCGTTCCCATCACGATCGGAGAAAGGAGAGTCACTGCCGCCTGTTTCGGGATGAACGTCCACAATCCGGGAATCATCGCGGAAACGGAGAAGATGATGGAAATGAAGATGACGAAAATCCGCCGGTCGTCCAGCTCCACCGCGGCCAGCGTTGAAAAGCCGCCCGCCATGATGTAGGCGATGCTGAAAATCAGCACCGCGCCGAGGACCGGTTCCGGAATCAGCATCAGCGCCCCCATCGCCCGGGGAAAGAACGCCAGGGCGATCAGGATGCCGCTTGCAATGTAGCCGACAATCCGGCTGGTGACGCCCGTCGCCCCCGCGATGCCGAGATTGGTGGTGGCGGTGGACTGGATTACGCCGCCCGTCAGTCCGGCGATCAGGGAACCGAGTCCGGAAGCCCGGATTCCGTTTTCGATCCGGCGCCAGTCCGGACGCTTGAACTTCGGATCGCTGATCTTCTGCGCCGCCGTGTAGTCTCCGATGTTGTCGACGATCGCCGCGATGGTGACGATCGCAAACGGGAGCGCGACCCGCCAGTCGAAGGCAAACGAAAACTTTTCCGGATACGGAATGCGGAAAAAAGGAGTCTTGGCGAGTTCCG
>CAYWZD010000088.1:0-11317 GCA_964462755.1 uncultured Victivallales bacterium
ATGCCATCCAGTTCCCGTTCTAACGAACTTGGACTTTTGAAAATCATCGAAAAAGGCCGGAAATTCTCTGTTGAAAAATTAGAAAGATAGAGGATTGGACGACCATTATTTTGAACTTTCTGCGAACATTTCCTTCCACGGTCAGATGAGTTAAATGTTTTCAAAATGTGTTTTACTCAATATTGACAATCCCGCAAAAACGGCCTATGTTATGAACCGGAGTTGGATGGCGTCAGCCGTATGCATTTTCATTTAACCATCAATGGAAGTTGGCACGAGGGAGGGGTTTCATGGGCAAAAAATCGAAGATCGGAATGTTCGCGCTGCTTGTCTTCTGGGCTGCGATATCATGCTGTGGTTCGGAAATAAGCACGGTCAATCCCGGTGATTACCCGGCCGCCGATCACAAGGAATGGGGACAGCTGCGTTGGGTCATGAAGATCGCAGGCCAGCCGCTGAATGACTTCACCAACTACGAATGCGCCGATGAGATCGGTGACAGTGCAAGGCGTTTCGAGATCGCTTTCTCGGGTTATTTCCTTGGGGCGGAACAGTATCATAAGTTTCCCGCGTGGAGAGGTCCGATCCAGAACGCATACGACCGTCTGATCATGAAAATGTGTGAAAAGCCCGTATGGGAATACTGGAGCAAGGACAGTGCGGGGCGTCCGCTGTACGAGCCAGGCTTCGACTCGCCGGAACCGCCTTCGGCCGATCCGATCGCCTATCGGAACATCATGTATTCCGGACACATCGGAATGATGATCGGCCAGTATGAGATGCTTTACAACGATTTCAAATGGGACCGCCCCGGCTCCATCTTTCTCAAATGGGACGAACTTACCCAATTTTCGTATGACAACCAGAGCGTTCAGAGTGCCATGTTCCTCCAGATGATCACCAACCCCGTACCGGGAATCGAGTGCGAACCCAACGCGATTTTTCCGGCTTGCAACCAGCACCCGATCCTGAGCTGGAAGCACTACGACTATCTGCATGGCACCCGCTATTTCGATGCGGCCGCGCCGTTGTTCAAAAAGTGGTTCGAAGAGGTCCTTCTCAACAACAAAACCCATGAGATCGCATTTGCCTATCTCATCAAGCAGGGCTATGTATTGGCCCAATGGCACCCCAAACTCGGCAATGTCCTGGACAGCAAGCTGATTCCCGCGGTCAAGTCCGGCAAATTGTCATTGAATTCTCCGTGCAACGACGGATGGGTGTGCGCTTTCATGCACGCATGGGCTCCCGAGGTCATAGAGAAGCAGTATCCGTACATCCGTAAATATTTTGTGGTAATCAATCCGGACGGCTCGGAAGAGGTCCGGGAAGATAAGATGTTCCAGCCGGATTTTTTAGGGTTCTATACTCTGCTGGCGGCGGAAATGGGCGACGAGAATACCCGTGTCAAGCTACTGGAACGGGCGGACAAACTCTACGATCCGGTCTGGATGGACGGCACCTATCACTACAAGTATTTCGACACCGATTATGCTTTCGGCGCCGAGCCTGCCAAGGATGCGTCAAAGCCGGAAAAATGCTCCTGTTCGAAAACGGATGCGGCAAAGTCCGATACATGCGCCTGCTGTTCGAAGAAGGAAAAGCCCCATGTCGCCGTTCCCATGGGATCGCTGGGGCTTGGCAAGTGCTGCAAGGAGAAATTCCAGAGCGACAACGTGCAGGACCGTCTTTTCGGAATGGCCCGGGCTTTGCCGAAAAGCGGTCTGTGGAAAATGTATAACCAGCCGTTCGATAAGGAACATTTCACGGAACCGGCGATTTCCGATGTCGACATAAAGACCATCATCCTGAAGCGCGCCGTCTATGACCGGGCCAAACGAGCCTTGGTCGTTTCCACGATCGGAAGCGGTGCTGAAGGAAGTACCGGGTTCAAGATAATCAATCTCAATCCTGGCAGAAAATATGTGCTTGCCGACAATGGCGGAAAACTTGCCGAGCTGTCGAACGTCAACGACTACGAAGTGAAATTCAACAACAGGGTTCCGCACGATTTTGTCCTCCTGGAAACCGATGTGAAGAATAAGTAACTGGCTTGCCATTGCATGATGCTTGTGTTTCTGTCCGGACAATCCAACGCTGGTATAAGGCGACTCCGGAGCGACGTCACGTATACTGATCGAAACCATATTTGCCGATGTCGCCGGTATTGCGATCATTGGCTTTCATCATCTTTGAACTCATTCCGGGTCCTTCCATCTGTCAAGACTTGTTTTTATGTTATATATCGGCAATCTCCAGCCTTGAAAAATTTTTGAATAATCCTTGAATCCCCTCTTGACATCTCTTTTATTTATTGTATAATATTAAAATAATAATGGATAATAAAAGGATGTTCCGATGAAAAAGTCAATTTACGAAGAATTGGCCGACACGCTGCTCGAACGAATTGTTTCCGGAGCTTTTTCCGAGGGGAAACTGCCTTCCATGTCCTCCCTTGCCGAAGAATATAAAGTCAATCTTCAGACGGCTAACCGTGCGGTGAAGGTTCTGGAACAGAAGGGCGTGGTCAAATGCCATGCGGGCAAAGGGGGGACCCGGATCGATCCCGCCCGTGCGCATTTGGTCGGAACTTCTTCCGGGAACCATTTTTCCGTGGATCAGGCACTGTCTTCCACGAAGAGGGTTCGTCTGCGGTTCCTTTTCGACGTTTCGCTGCTGAGAGCGCCTCTGGAGAAGGCCGCGGCGCTTTTTACGAAACGCTACCCGTGGGTGGAAATCGAGTTGATTCCCGTGGTTCAAGTTCATCAGTCCATTGCGGACGGCGTTGCTTTCGACTGTCTCATGCTCATCGGACGTGATGTCGCCCAATATGCGCGAAAACAACTTTTCTTCGATCTTACGGATATCCTTTCAGCGGAAGGCTGGAACAGGGAGGATTTCATCCCGCACGTGTGGGATCAGAATATTTATAAAGACCGCTTTTACTCGATCCCGTTCAGCTGGACTCTTCCCGTTCTTCTCTTCAACAAGACCGAGGGTTCGGCGCCCGCCACCTGGCACGATTATTCAAAAACATTATTGCGCCAGCGGAAATTGAATGGAAAGGAGAGCCGTTTGCGGATCGGATTCTACAGCCTTCTGCAAACCATCGCGGGTGACATTGAAAATGACCGGACAAGAGCCGTGAATCGGACGGCTTTCCGGGGGCTTCTGCATTCGCTCAAGCATTTGTGCGTGAATCTCCCGAAAGGACACTATCTCTGGAACAATCCGAAGGACCTCGACAACTTCGATCTGGAGAGGAACTGCATGATCTGCGTCAACTTTTCCGGGATGGAACCCTTTCTCAAAATTCCGCATCCTGACTGGGAGATGGCGTCTTTCCCGAGGGAAGAAAACGGAAAAAATGTCCTTGCGACAGAGACTCTGGCGATTGCCCGCAATTCCGCGACACCTGCGGAAGCCTGGCTCTGGTGCAAGTTCCTGCTTCGGGACGATGTCCGCCGTCTGTTCGAAATCTCTTCCTGTCTTTCGCCGAAAATAAGTTCTTTCCGGAATTGCGCTTTGCCGTTCACTGTGAAACAGTTTCTCGAAAACGAGGCGGGGAATGCGGTCGCGCCAGCGCTGTCGAGTCGCGGGATGTTCAACCTTTACAGCAGCATTTTTCCGCTGCTGGAAAGTTATTTTTCCAATCTGGCCGGGGAGGATGAAACCATCGATCGGATTCTGGAGTTTCTGAACGAACAGCTGATTCTCGATTCTCAATTTTGAAGATCAATGAAATACAAGGATTTTGCAATGACACCCTCTTTTCGAAAGATTTTAACCTGCCGCCGGTTTGACCTGGATGTGGAACGGTTTCCCGCCATTGTCTTTGAAAGCGATGACTGGGGTTCCTGTGAATGGCTCCCAGACCGGAAATCCCTGAACCTATGGCAGGAGACGCATAAGAACGCTTCCGTATCCATGGGACGTCTGGAAAAATCATGCGATCTGAATAAGCTTTATGGCGTATTGAAAAAATTTCAGGGGCTTGACGCTCAGAATCCCGTTTTCACCGCTTTCACCTGTATGGGAAACCCGGATTTCGAAGCGATTCGCGCCGACGGCTTCCGGGAGTATCACGACATTCCTCTTCACCACGGTTTTCCTTCCCCGTGGGATGGCTCTGGCGCGGTCGACGCGATGCTAGACGGCATGCGGCAAGGCGTCTGGTCGCCTGAATATCACGCCATGCTGCACCACACCAGTCCGCGTGAGTGGCTTCAGCTTTTGCGCGGAGGGGATGCCGATTCCGAAAATGCACGGGAACTCTTTGATCTCCATGCTTTCGGTCAGGGACGGCATGTTCCGGAATACAACGGATACAATGTCCGCGAACAGAATGAATTCATCGTGACGGGACTCCAGCGTTTCAAGGATACTTTCGGTGCTCTTCCAACGGCCGCCGTCACCAGCGACGCCTTCCCGGAAACGCTCATCCTCTGGGCTGCGAACGGTGTCCGGATTGTCTGTATCGTCAACTGCCGGATCAACTCCGGGGAAACGGTCGTTTACAATACGAAGCCATGGAATTTTCAGGATACCTATACGAAACTCGGCGACTATGATCCGATGCTGGATGTGGTGTATATGACCCGGAACGTGTTTTTCGAGGCGGATTCTTCGGACAAGGAACATTATGGAGTATCCGGGAAAGGCGTAATGAAAGTAATCGAAAGAAACTTCAGGAATTTCATGGAACCGTCCATCATATCCACTCACCGTTCCGCGTATGTTTCGTTCGATCCGGCGCAGGAGGCCGTGCGTCTTGCCGAGCTTGAATCCCTTCTGGCTCTGCTTGAAAAACGCGGTGTGTTTTTTCTGACGACCTCCGAATTGGGCTCCCTGTACCGGAACGGGTGGTCCCTGCGCTCCTTCGGAGGGAAACGAATCTTCCGGAAGTGGTCCGAATGCGAAGTGCCGTCCGGATTTGAAAAAGGAGTGGAACTTCCTTCGATGAAAGAGGTCACCATTCGCGAAAAAAGTCTCGGCAATTATTGGATCGCGGGAGGTGCCGGATGTTCATGATTTCTCAGGAAGAACATCGCCGGAATTGTGCGGAAATGTTCGATTTTATCGTGAGTAGCGTTCCCTGCTGCCGGAAGAAGTATCCGGATGTTTCCGCTTCGGAAATTCTCCGGAAACACACTCTGCTTCCGTATCTCCTCCGGGAAAAGGCTCAGGAATGTCAGACTTTTCCGGCGGATGTGGAAAATTTCCTGAAAAGAGCCGATGAGGATCTGGCGCGCGCGGCCATTGAATTCAAGGAAAAGATTCTGGATGCGGTTGTGTGTAACTATCCTGAATCCCTTGCGCCGAACCCGTTGTTCGGGGAAGGGCGGTCGCTTCGTTTTCAGGAGCCGCACCCCGATTTGCCGCGGAACTGGTGTGTCTTCCACCTCACCAACGGAATCCGCCCGAAATCTTTCCTGAAGGAAGACCGGTATCTTGCGGAGAGTTTTCTTGAACTCATGAATGAATCCGAGGCGGAATTTCAGTATGATACGCTTTACACATTCACCTGGCTGAATTCCCATCCGCGTTTTCTTCATTTCTTTCCGGAAGAGTGGCGGATGAACCTTGGGGAACCGCATTCCGGGATTCTGGCAAATCTTGGATTTCTCGGACAGTTCCTGAATGCGGAAGGCGCCTTGAACCGGAAAACCGCGGATTTGCTTCTGTCGGCAGGCGAGCTTCCGTTCAAACCGCGAAAGTCCCACTGTTCTTTTGCATCCATGCGCAGACACCTGACTGAAAACATATTGAAAGGACAATCTGCACCCTGAAAACGGATAATGTTTTTCTGGATGCCTGCGTGAAAATTAAAATATAATGCAAATCGATAAAAGAGAGGAACGGAATAAAATGGTGAAAAAAGGAAAAATGACCGCACTTATTCTTGGAGGGATTTCTGTCTCGGCGATGGCTCTGGAAATTCCGGAAGTAAGTATTCCCCTGATGCCGGAGCCGCCTGTGATCGATGGCAGAATCAACTCGGCGGAATGGAAATATGCGGTGGCAATGGACGGAAATTGTTTCAATGTAAGGAAGCCCGGCGAATTGTTTCCCGGAGAAATTCAGTTTTTCGTCGGAGCCGATTCCCGCAATCTTTACATTGCGGTCCGTTCTGAATACGGTCCTGCCGGACTGGTGCAGAAAATGATGCCTCAGGAGGGGAATGTCGATACATTCAAAGACGACAGCGTCGAGACCGTCATCATTCCGGATCTCACCGCCAAACAGAAAAGTATTTTCCACAGCAACGTCAACAACCGCGGTGCGGTATACAAGGTCGGCAGAATTAATGGTACGATTGTTCCTTTCCATGGTAAATGGACAGTCAAAGGTACTGCGAGAAATGGGATATGGGAGTTTGAAATGTCGATACCATGGAAAGACCTTGGAATCTCTGATGGCAAGATTCCTTCGGAAACCGGAATCAGGATTTGCCGTAATTGGAAACGTTACCGGGGGGGATGGGCGCAGACCAGCTGGGAGCCGTTTAAAACTGAATTTTTTTCCGAAGCGAAGATTCCAGTGATCCACTGGCTCAAGGATTCTCCTGCCATCCAGGTGAAAAACACCCGCCGCTATGCTTCAGGCAGGGTCGCATCGGGAGAGATGACCATCTTCAATCCCGGTCCGGAAACGGTTCGAGGAAAGCTGTCCTATCATTTCTTTCCTGAAAACTCCCAGGATGCCAAGCTGTGTGAGGATTTTTCCGTAGGAGCGAAAGAGACAAAGGAATTTTTACTTCCGGGCGGCCCCGCCAGTGCTAAGGAACCGGTAGCCTGGAAGCTCCGGGTCACGTCTTCCGATGGCAAAACAGTCTACTACAAACGGGATGTCGTCATCATTCCTGAGAAAGAAAAGGGAATTTTTGTTTCCGGGAAGGGAGATGAGCAGAAACTGGGCTTTACATTTACATATTATCCGAGTTATGGGAAAATGCTTTTCCGGATTGACGGCGGCAATATTCCCGACATTTCGGGAGTTAAAAACCTGAAAGCGGTTCTTCGCCTCGGTGAAAAAATTGTGGCGGAAATTCCGGTTCCGGATTTTGATGCGAAGAAACGGTCGTTCCTGGAATGGAACACGCCGGATTTTCGTTCGATGATTCCGGACGGAGAGAATTCTGCTTCGTTTCTCGTTGAAATTCAGTCAAACGGGAAGACGATATCGTCGCAGCGGTTCGAATGTCACCGGAAATTTGAATGGGAGAACAAGTCGCTTGGGAAGTCCGACCGTATCGTGCCGCCGTTTACGGGCGTAAAATTCGAGAATGGAACGGTCAAGGTTCTCCTCCGCGACTATAAACTGAACTCCCTCGGGCTTCCGGAACAGGTGATTGCTGACGGCCGCAATCTGTTGCTCGACCAAGGAGTCCGTCTGGAAGTGAAGCAGGATGGAAAACTCTTCGTTGCTGATGGAACGCTTCAACCGGAAAAACAGGGTAAAAGTTTTCTGGACGTCGTTTCCCGCTGGAAGGCGGGGCGCGCGACCGGAACCAGCCGGGTTTCCTTCGATCAGGACGGCATGATGCTTTGGCGGCTTGCCATCGATCCGGGCGTAAAAATTGACTCCATGCGTCTGGTTGTCCCCCTGGATGAGTCTGCCGTTCCGTTGATGCACAGCTGCGGAGACGGCGCACGCATCAACTATGCGGGAGCCGTTCCGGAGGGCGAAGGGAAAATCTGGGACGCCTCGAAGGTCGTTCGAATTGGCCTGATGGACTATGTCCCGTATCTCTGGCTGGGAGATGAGCAGCGTGGACTGGCGGTGTTCGGGGACAATGACCGCGGTTGGATTGTTGACAGGAAAATCCCTGAATTCGAACTGTTCCGGAACAGAGGAAAACTGGAACTGGTCCTGAATCTTGCCGCCCGTCCCGCTTCCTTCGAAAAAGGGCACGAGATCAAACTTGGATTCATGGCTTCGCCCGTCAAACCCATGCCCGAAAACTGGCGGCGCTGGAATGCATGGGCTCATTTTGCGAATGGAACCAACTCAAAAATGGTGAAAGACGGCTACTTCACGCATACCATCAATTTTCTTGGAAGCGGGTGGTATTTCGGGACCTTGACCCCCTGTTCCGATGTGTATCCTCGCGGCATGGACATGAGTGTTCTGGAGAAAATCGCGGAAGCCCGGAAAACAAAACAGCGTCCGGATGAATGGATCCGGGATTGGTGTGGCAAAGGACCGAAAGACAAGGATGAAAAAATACGCCTTGTCCACCTCCTGAACGGGTTTGGGCGCGCCACTGCGAAAGGAGGGGGTGAAGTCATGTTTTACTACAATCCCCGTGGAGCCCGTTTCAAGACTACCCAGGAAGGACGTCACTACATCGATGAATGGTTCCGCCTTCCCGTTGCGGACCGGGAAGTCCTGGATGAGGTGGCATACGATGTCGATCCGGTGGAAAGTTACTGCGACTACGCGCTTTTCTGGTATAAAAAGACACTCGAAAGCGGTGCTATGGACCAGATGTACTGGGATGATCTATTCCTCGCCCCCAACTACAACCTCGTCGTGACGGATGCCTATCTGCGTCCGGATGGATCTATACAGCCTGTTTCAGGAGTTTTTCACATGCGGGAACTGATCCGCCGTTCGGCCGTCATGATGAATGAAATGGGACGGACTCCCCGGTTCATGCTTCACATGACGTCGACCAATATCCTGCCGATTCTTTCCTACGGAGCCATGAACTTTGACTGGGAACAGAACCTTGGCGGCTGTGACTTTCAGGACAGGAACACGCGAGACTATATACGTGCAATGTCGATTGGAAGACAGGTCGGCAATTTCCCCGTTGCCTTGGTTGCAGATCCGACTCCGAAGGAGAAAGCGCATTACGCACATTGGATCAGGACCGCGACCGGTGTGCTTCTTACGCATGAGATGCGCTGGCACAAGGAATTTCCGGAGTTCTGGAACACGTTGAAACGGATGTTTGATTTCGGATACGGAAAATCCGGTGTGCGAATCTGGAACTATTGGGAGAAGGGGTATCCCGTATCCTTTCCGGGACGGGAAACCTCTTCCCTTCTGGCTGTGAAAAAGCATTCCGCGATGATTCTGGTCTGCGACTGGGATCAAGGCGGCGAATATGTGATGGAGCCGGATCTGAAAAAACTTCCATTGCCAAAATCCTTCAGGGCTTTCAATGTGGAGACGAACGAAGAATTGAAAGTCTCGGGAGGCAATATCCGTTTTTCGCTCAAGAAGCATGATTTCATATTGATCGAACTGAAGTAAAAAAAGGAGGAGAAATGGACAGAAAATTTACTTTGATCGAACTCCTGATCGTTATTGCGATCATCGCAATCTTGGCATCCATGCTGCTTCCCGCGCTGAACAATGCCCGAGAGAAAGCCAACACCATCAAATGTCTCGGAAACGAAAGACAGATCGGCCTGTTCATTATGCAATATGGCATGGAACACGGCGACGTTGTCCTGCCTTCGACGATTCTGGATTATTACTGGGGAAGGCAACTTCGTCTGGATGGATACATCAAGACAGAATATGACAAAAACTTCGTGTGCCCCGCTCAAAAAAGCAATTTCGGGAACGGGACTACTCTCGTTTATGGTTCTGGAACCGGCATTCCTGTTTATCTGGGGTCAAGCTGCGGGTATCTTTATCAACTTAACTGTTCAGCGGTTCCCAAATCCCATACGGCTGTTTATCCGAACTTCAAATACTTCAAAAGCTTCAAACAGCCGTCATCCACCATGTATTTATTCGATGGAATCGGGGGGAGTGGCAGTGACGTCGCTTTGACCGGAAGTTCCCCCTGGAACTACAATTTGGGGGCGGCTGCAGCCCCTGGAATCACGGTCAGGCACAGCGGCGGCGCTAATATTTTGTATCTGGACTTCCATGTCGCCTATGCCAAACCGCATAGACTGACCTCTGTCGAATACCAGGGATACTGATCATGAAAACCGTGTCACTGTTTTTTTTCGCCGCGATCCTGTTTACTGTTTCTGGCGGAGAAAAAACCCCCTCCTCATTGGATCTGTTTCCGGATGACTTGGCAATGGCTGTTTCATTTGATGACGGACAGGGAAGAATTTCCGTGATGGACGGTGAAATCTACGCAGAGAAAATGAAGAACGCTGAATTCTCTGATAAGGGAATTTCCGGAAAAGCCATGACCGGCGGTTCTGCAACTTACAATGTGAGGTTCGGGCACTTTGGATTCGGAACGGACGCGACGGTCGTTTTTTGGTTCGCATTTGCCCGGGATGACACCGAGGTAGACAAAAGGCTCCTGATCCCCTTGAGCATTGACGGCGATCAGGCAAAACTGATTGTTGGAAGGCAAGGCTGGGGCACCGGGAAGTGCAATATTTACAATTATGTCTATCTGCCGGAGAAAAAGAAGGCCATGTCGCGGATTTTTGGGGCAGGTTCCATCAAGAAATGGAAAGCGGGTGAATGGCACATGATTGCGACCACCTGGACCCCGAATTCACTGGGAATTTCTGTTGATGCGTCTCTCTTCGATCAAATCGCGTTGAACGCACCTTTTCCGCGTGGAATCAAACAGATCACTTTTCATGCGGAAAAAGGATTATACATGCTGGACGAGCTAATGTTTTTTGACCGGAAACTTTCCCGTGAGGAGTTGCAAAAGCTCTACGATGCCTTTATCTCCATAAAGAAATAAAAAATGTCTCCGGCAGAATGGATTGCGGAAGGTCCGCGGAGAACTCCTGAAGATCGGGGGTGGGGAAAAACACCCGTGAGTTTTACTGGAGCCGTCCGGATCGGATCAGTTCCCGGTACCAATGATAACTTGTCTTCGGGATGCGTTCCTGACTGGCGTAATTGACGTAAACCAGCCCGAAGCGAGGACGGAATCCGAGGTGCCACTCCAGATTGTCCAGCAGGCTCCAGTGCAAATAGCCTTTCACAGGATATCCTTCCCGGACTGCTGCGGCAAGGGATGCGAGATAGGCACGCAGATATTTGATACGGTGCGGATCATAGACCTCGGAGTCGGCGGAAGGCCGATCGTTTGCGGACATCCCGTTTTCGGAGATGAGAATCTCTTTCGGGTGCCATAATTCGTGAACGATCCGGCATCCCCAATACATGGAAGACGGCTCGAAGTTGAAGTCCGCGATTCCGGTGCAGGAGGCCGCTGTTTCCGAATTGAAAACAAAGTAGCCTTCCGGCGTTTCCGGCGCGCTGCGGACGGGCTTTCCGTAGTAGAGGTTCAGCCCGAGGAAGTCCATGGGGGCGCCGATGAGCTTGAAATCATCCTCCGTGAACGAGGGGGCGTCCGCTCCTTCGCGTT
>CAYWZD010000089.1:0-11262 GCA_964462755.1 uncultured Victivallales bacterium
TTTTCTCCGGATTCGGCCCGTCTGACAATAACCGTTCGGGAGTATCTGTATGAAGAAGTTATATGCTCCGTTTGCGATCGCAATATCCGTATCCGGTTTCCTGTTTTTCGGCCTCCTGTGGATCAACAATCTGTTTTCCGCGTGGCGTTATCATCAGGCGCTTTTTCTCGGGCAGAATGTTGCGGATACCGTTTTTCCGGGACTCTGGCCGGCTTTGAACTGGAGCACGGTGGACGTCTCCTGCGTCACCACTTTCGTTCCCTTTTTCGGCTTTTTCCTGATTTTATATGGACTCTTCCATGTCAGCACGCGTGACAACTGGCCGTTCTTTCATTCCTATGACCAGCTGAATATCGCGCTCGGACTTCTGGGGACCATCTGGGGAATCATTCTGGTCGGTTATTTTCCTCCCGGCCAGATTACCATCGTTTCCCTGATGATTTGTCTTCATACCGCCATGTTTTCCACGTTGGCGGCCGTCGCGTGGGTTATGGTTCTCAAACCGATGCTGATTATGCCGGGCATGCGCATTTACCGAAGAATCCGCCGGGGAGAGGAAAATGTCCCGGACGATTTTTCGGAGCTTGCGGATGATTTCGTCGGCAAGGTGGTCCGTGCCGGCGATTCCTTGGGGAAGGCGGCCGGCGAGGCCGCGGAATTTTCCCGGGAACTCGGCAACAATATTGCGCCGGTCCGTGAAGTCGCTTGTGAAATGAAAACCCTCTGCGATTCCCTGAAGACAGCCCGCGAGGCGGAAAAGAACTGGCAGGCGTCCGCTGTGGAAGCCATGAAGCGTCTGGATGAAACCGGACGTGAGCTCGCCGGGGTCCTTGCGGTTCTTCAGGAAGAGAACCGGAAACTGAAAAAAGACTTCACCGAGGCGGAGAGCCGCCTGGTTTCTCTGGAAAAGGAAAAGGCGGTCCTGACCGCGGACAACCGTGCGCTGGCCGCCCGGAATGCGGAGATGGAGGAGTCCTCCAGGAAGCTTGTGCAGACGCTGGATCAGGTCCGCGATGCGCTGAGGTGAACCCATGATTCCCGTCCTTCCGGAAAAATTACGGCTGAAGCTCCTCAAGGCCCTCGGCGCAAAACCCGCCTCCGAGGCCGCGGAAGACGAACTGACTTCGGTGCTTCTGCAGATTTCCCTGGCGATCATGCTGATTTTTATGATCGCGTTTTTTATCTTCATGAGCAAGGTGGGGACCGAGATCAGCCAGATCGACAAACTGGAAGTTCAGCTCAGCAGTGCCCGCAAGGATAAGATCATTCACGCCGTCACCGTTGTCGCGGAACGCTACCGGGTCCGTTACGGCCTCCCATTTTTCCTGCGTTTCGACCCGGAAACGGGAGCCAAGAATTACGATCTTTCCGCCGTCATCCAGACAAACGGAAACATGACGGCGGACAGTCATGCCCTGCGTTCCTTCCAGACCGGCGGCAAAAATGCTTTTGCGGACTATGCCGCCCCGGAGCTTCTGGAGACCGCCTGGAAACAGGAGGTGTTGACACAGTCCGGGTTTACTCTGAATGAACTCAACCCCTCGGAACGCCGTTTCTTTGCCGATCAGGTGGTCCGTCAGATCGGAGTCCTGAAGTCCGAAGTGATGGAAGTCCAGACGCTGGCCGCGGCTTCCCTTCAGGAGCATCTGGCGCGGAATCCGCAATTGGTCCATGATACGGTGATCCGTTCCCTTCTGGAAAAACTGAAGAATCCCGTTCCCGGTTCCGAGCGTGATTTGTGGCTGGCCGAACTTTCCTCCCAACTGAAGAAATATGTTTATGAGGAGCTCCGCAAGATCAGCGGGGTTCCCATGCTGGTGAATCTCAAATGAAAAAAATCCTGTGCGTTTTCTTTCTGCTTGCGGGCTTCTTCCTGACCGCTGCTGTCAAGGAAGGGGAGGGCGGCCGTCTTCTGGACCGTCAGACCGCTCTGCTTTCCGCAAGGCTCCTTCATGCGAAGTGGAGCGAAAGCTGGCTGGCCGCCGGAGAGCCTTCTGGGGAGAAGGAACTGTATGGCTGGATGTCCCGGAATCTTGCCGCCAGTGTCTCTGTTGAAAATGCGAAAAAACTTTCGGAAAAAATTTACCGTCAAAAACTTGCGGATGATTATGAATTGGAAAACGCCGCCCTTTTGAAGCCGTTTGCCAAGGTTCTCACTCCGGAGGAACTCAAGGAATTTCAGGCAGGGGCATCCGCTCTGGTGGAGCGGAAACTCCGGGCAGGCTTTCCGGAAGATTTCCAGAAGGCGCGCGCCCGTCTCGGCGCGGAACAGCGGGCCGCTCTTTTCAAGAACCTTTATCCGTCCGAGGCGGAACTGGAAAAAGAAACGGACGCGGCCCTGACCCGGAATCTGACCGCCCGTTTTCTCGGGCAGGCGTCCGCTCCCGTGCTGGAAGAGAACATTCCTCTTTTCAAGACGCAGATGATTCTTCCCGCCTTGAAATCTGCGCGGACTCAGCAGAAGCGGCAGCTGGAGTTGGCGTCATCGCTTTCGGTTCCTCCGGAAATCTGGGATGCGGACACCGCGGAGCAGTCTCTCCGGAGGCAGCTGGAATCGATGGTTGCGCAGTGGAAGGAGCCCAAGGTCTACGGACTTTTTCCGCGGACGATGTCCGTGATCCGGCAGCGTGCCGCGCGGCTGCCGGAAGACCGTGTGATTTCCCGTCTTTCGCATTATGCGGCGGTTCCCGATTATGCGCGGATGCTGAAACAGTCGCCTCGCGAGCACATCGATGCGAAAAAGAGTTTTGCCGGGCTTTCCGCCGCTTTCTGCAATACAACGCTGGAAAATGCCCTCCGCATGTCGGACATGCCGGCGAAGTATGTTCCCGTGGTGCGTCAGGACAAGAAGGTCCGGCAGGCGATCCAGTCTTATTTCGACCGGCAGGTATGTCCCGCCCTGCAGAAAATCCGCGATCAGGCGGCTGCCGCGCAGATGCGTGAATATTTTCCGACTCTCGTCAATGGCAAATGGAAACCGACCCCGGAAGAAGTCGAGGTCTTTTACTCCGCCGGGCAGAACTGGATTCCCACCTTGGACGGCATTGACTTTTCCCGTCGCGAACTGCTGGAGGAAACGCAGGCGAAGCTGGAACAGACGATTGTTTCAAAATTGAAGAACGGAGGTAAGGAGCTGGCCCGTCAGGAAGAGCTGGTCGACATGGAATACGAGTCGGTGATTCGTGAGATGTCGGCGCTGGAGACCGGCAAGTCCGTCTCATTTCTGGAGCGGTGGCTGGGATTGGGTGACGGTCATGTCTCTCTGGATCAGATCCGGAAACGCTATGAGGAGCGGGTCGCGACGGCGTTCAATGAAGGAATGACGCGTGATTATCCCGGATTGTTCGACAGGGTGTCCAAGGAGATTGAAATCCGTTCCCGTGCGATCCTTCAGAGAATCTCCACGGTGAACGAAGCGAAAAAGGATTCTCCCGCGCTGACCCCCGTGAAAACCGTCCGGTGCGTGATCCGGATCAATGCCGAGAATGAGCGCCTGAGCGTCAAACTCGGCAAGAAGGAATGGACCGGTTCCCTCATGAAGGAAGATTATAAGACGACGGAGGAAAAAATCACCTCCGGAGTGATTGCCGAGATTCAGCGTATTTCCGCGGAAAATTCCGCGAAGAATGAAAAATTCCGTCTGGAAGTGCAAGTGCTGGTCCTGAACGGAAAAATCTATTACGAATTCGTCGCCAATCTGAGGGAAACGCTGCGGAAGAGACTTTCCGGTTCTTCTCCGCAGGTCTCCGATTCGCTGAACAGGGATTGAACCATCCCGTTATTGCCCGGAATCGGCTTCCGCGTTTTTACGGTTGAAACGTGTCGCGGACAATCAGTCTGGAATTGAGCCGTATGGAAACCCTGCCCCTGTAGCTGCTGAGCCAGGATTTGTCGCAGATCAGCCGTCCGAATACCTCCCCGATCTCATGAAAGGGAATGGCCATCGAGGTGAAATTGTAGGACCGATACAGCGGATTGTCGTCGAAGGCGATCAGCCTGTAATCTTGCGGGGCGGTGTATCCGAGCGCTTTCGCCGTATCCGCGAAGCAGGCGGCGTAAACGTTGTTGACGGCGACAATGACGGGTGTCTCGTATCCGCGGATGATTTCGCCGAATTGCGTTTTCAGTTCCTCTTCGGTTTCTTTTCCGGACAGGCAAACCGGCCGGCAGTCGGTTTTTCCTTCGGGATTTTCTACCCGCAGTCCCATTGCCAGTCCCTCGTGGCGTTTCCGTCCCCAGAACATGGGGTTTTCAGGCAGAAGCATGAAAATATTCCGGCAGTTGTTTTTCTTCAAAAGACGTCCGACTATCACGCCGTCACCGAACGGATCGGTTGAAACGAAGGAAACCATGTCCAGCGGCATGGGTTCCCCGCTCCGGTTGAGCATATAGACGGGCATCCGGAAGTCCAGCAGCAGATCTCCGGTCTCCAGCAGAAACATGGAATCCTCCGCGTCCGGAAAAATCACCAGCGCGGAGGCGCCTTCCGCGGAAATCTGCTCCAGCAGTTCCCTGTATTTTTCGCGGCCGCCCCCGGTTGGAATGTTGCGGTAGGTAATGCTGTATCCCTCTGGATTCACCACCTGCTCGAAAGCGGTGAAGGAGGACTCATTCCAGTGAATCCAGTGCGGGGTCATGGAATAAAGAACGAAAATGCTCCGGTTGATGCTTTTGAGCTGGGCGGAGAGTTTTTCCCGGTCGAGGAGGCTGACAACCCGGGTCCCCGCCCGTTTTTTCCTTACGACGAACTGTTGGTCCGCCAGCAGGCAGACCGCCCGCTGGGCGTTCATGCGGGTCGTGGAGAACCGGTGCGCCAGTTCGATTTCCTTCGGGACCGGGCCGTCCGGAACCAGTATCCTTTTTTCCAGGTCCTCCAGAAGCCCTTTGTAGATTTTGCGGATGTCGTTATTCATAATATGCTCAATATAGAGCTTATTATTGAAAAAGTCAAATCGGAAAATAAAAGAATGTTATTTCAGCGGAAAAGTAATTTTTCTCTTGACAAAATGCAATGTCGGATTTATAATATGCTTAATTTGATTGAGCATATTAAAAGGAGAATTTTCCTTCATGAAGAATTTTATGGAACAAGAACCGTCATTGCCGTCTCCCGAAAGCTGGAATTTTGTCCGTGAACTTGCCGAACGCTCCGTCCGGCGGAGCGCCGCGTCCGTGCCTTCGGGAGCGATCGAGCTGCGCGGCGGTGTGCAAATCCTGCGGAACTTCCCCGATCCGGAACACCGTCTGGATACCGCCTATGAGGATCTGGAAAAGTTCTTTGCGGAGAGCGGAATTCCGTCCGGTGGTGGATATCCGGTCGAGACTGAACTGATTCGTACGGAAATCTTCGAGGCCTACCGCGTGGAGATCACCTCCGGCGGATGCCGGATTCAGGCGGCGGATACGGAAGGCATCCGCCGGGGAATTTTCTTCCTTGAAGACCGCATTCTGGAAGCGGGCGGAACGGCTGTCCTGCCCGGTGATTTTTCCCGGAAACCGTGGGTGAAAACCCGGCTGTCCCGCTGTTTCTTCGGTCCGATCAAGCGTCCGCCGTTCAACCGGGACGAGTTGATGGATTCCGTGGACTACTACCCGGATGAATACCTGAACCGTCTGGCGCATGAAGGGGTCAACGGATTGTGGCTGACCATTTCTTTTCCCGATCTCTGCCGGACCTCGTTCCTGACGCCCGATCCGGATTCGGAAAAACGCCTTGAAAAACTCCGTGCGACCGTGAACAAATGTCTGCGGTATGGAATCAAGACATATGTTTTCTGCATCGAGCCGCGCGCGATGTCCCCGGACTCGGAACTGTTTACGAAATATCCCGAGACGAAGGGGGCTCCGGTTTCCTATGATCCCTCCCGCTATTGCATCTGCACCTCCTCGGAGAGCGGACGCCGGTATGTGTATGAATCCGTCCATTTCCTGTTTTCCGCGGTGCCGCATCTGGGGGGACTGGTCAACATCAGTTACGGCGAACGCCCGACCAGCTGTCTGAGCACGGAATTCGGAAGGGAGTGTCCGCGCTGTTCAAAGAAATCTCCGGGCGAGGTCCTTGCCTCCGTGATGGAGCCGATGGAACGCGGAATGCATGACGCCGCGCCCGATGCCGAACTCATCTGCTGGCTGTATGTCCCGCAGAACGGAACGGGCGGTTCTCTCCGCAGAAAAGAGATGCTCGATCTGGCGGAAAAGCTGCCTCAACGGGTGGTCCTCCAATACAACTATGAATCTTCCGGCGGCAAGGAACAGCTCGGCGTCTACCGTCACGCGGGAGATTACTGGCTTTCTTACGAGGGTCCGAGCGATATTTACAGGCAGATCGCGGAGATTGTGGCCGCGCATCACGGCCAGATGTCCGCCAAAATTCAGGTCGGTTGTTCGCATGAGGTGGCGACGGTTCCGTTTGTTCCGGTTCCGGGGCTCCTTTACCGCAAGTATAAAACCATGCGCAATCTGGGCGTGTCCCATGCGATGCAATGCTGGTATTTCGGCAACTATCCGGGAATCATGAACCGCGCGGCGGGAGAACTGGCGTTCGAAGAGTTCGCTGACACCGAACACGATTTCCTGCTTCGCTTGGCCCGTCCGGAGTGGGGCGATTGTGCGGGAAAAACGGTCGAGGCCTGGGAGTCTCTCGCTGATGGCTACAGACATTATCCGCTGGAAAACATGTTTCAGTATTACGGTCCCGTGCATGACGGTCTGGTCTGGCCGCTTTCCCTGATCCCGGCGAACAAGAACCTTGCTCCGACCTGGCGTCTGGACTATGGCACCAGCGGCGACCGCTTCGGCGAATGTCTCGGGGCGTTTACGCTGGAGGAAGTCCTGACGCTCACTCGGACCATGTCGGAAAAGTGGCATGCCGGAACTCTTCTTCTGGAAAATCTCCGCGGGAAACTCAAAGAAAATGCGGAACGCCTGAAGGACATCCGCGTAACCGAGGCGCTCGATCTTCAGTTCCAGACGGCCGCCGCGATTCTTCAGTTCTACAGTCTCCGGGAAAAACTGCTGGCAGGCGACGCGTCGGTTCTGGACACCATGGAGCAGATCGTCCGGGACGAGAAGGAACGTTCCCTCCGGATGGCGGAATTCTGCCGCGGGGATTCCCGCCTCGGGTTCCATTCCGAAGCGGAAAACTACAAATATTTCCCGGAAAAACTTCTCTGGCGCTGCCGTGAGCTCGACTTCCTTCTGGAAGAGGAATTCCCGCTCGTCCGCGGACGTATTGAAAAAGGACTTCCCCCTCTGGAGCCGGCTTCCCGGAAAACCTATTGCTGCGACAGCGGCAAAACAGAGTCATGCAATTCGTTTTCGTGGAGCGCAGCGTATGAAGCCGGGGTTCTCAAAGTCCGGATCGCTTCGGAAAAAAACGCGGACTACCGGATCCTTGTGGAACCGAAGGCCTTTTACCCGCCGACGGAATATTCTTTCTCCGGAAAATCGGGCGAAGTCGATATTCCGCTTCCGACGGAGAAAAAGTGTGTCGGGTTCAACATTGCGCAGAGGCAGAGCGGACAAGGATGGGCCGGATGGAGTCCGGTGACATACCGTCTGGTTCTGAGCGACTACAACCCGGCCATGATGGGGTGTCTGGTTTTGCGGTGAAAAGACGGTCGCGGTTTCTGCACGCATGATAATCTTTACCTGCCGGGGAGTTTGAGGGCAAGAAGCCCTCATGCACTTTGTCTTTGCGGGGGCGGTTTCACCGCTGACGGACGAGCGACGAAGGAGCGAGAGCCGCCGCTCACGTGAGGTTGGCTTCGGGGAATGCCCGGAGCTCTCGAACTTGCCGTTTCGGCAAATTCTCGTCATTGAGTGGGTGGAACCGCTTCGGGCGGGGATTTCGTGCGTTGCACGACCAGCCTTCGCGGCTGGTCCGCGGCAATACTGCGAGTATTGCATGACTCTTTTTCTGAAACGGAAAAGGCGCTCTGTCGCGATACGTAGGGAGCAATTCTCATGCACGCTTTTTGCCGGAGGAATTTGTAAAACAGTCTCTCCGGCATTATCTTACCCCTGATATTGCCTCCGTTTTCATTTCTGTTTTTCATGGACGGCGGCGGAAAGGGGAGTTTGCCGTGAGGATTCTTTTTTGTTTTCTGTCCCTTGTCTGGCTGACTTTGGCGGTGACTGGTACGGAATCCGTTTCAGTAGCGGCAAAACCGTTCGATTATACCTCGAAACAGGTGGAAGTCACACCGGAATATGTGGTATACCGTCTTGAGTTTCCTTCTTCCGGTCCCGTCTCTTTCCGGGAAGCGGAAAATGTGATCGCCTATTACTATAAACCGCTCCGCATGGCCGGGAAAAAAGCTCCGGCTGTTGTCTGCCTCCACATTCTAGGCGGCAATGGCGACCTTACCCGGCTGGTCGCCTCCTATTTCGCCCGACGCGGAATGCCGGCGCTGATGCCGCTGATGCCGCTGTTTCTGGAACGGATTCCCGCCGTCGGACGCATGCGCGCTCTGGCCGCTCCCGGCGGAGGCCGGATGCTCGGCGAGACCTTTTTCCAGATTCCGGGCGACATCCGGAAAAGCGTTGATTTGCTCGTCAGTTTTCCGGATGTCGACTCTTCCCGGGTTCATCTCGTCGGCACGAGCATGGGAGGTCTTCTCGGCTTTTCCGCCGTCGGGCGCGACCCCCGGATCGACAAAGCGGCTTTTCTGCTGGCCGGCGGGGATCTGTCGTCCATCATCGCCCGCAACCGGAAGGAAACCCTGCCGATCGCGTCGGCCATCCGGGCAGCGTCTCCGGCGGATCGGGAATACATCAAACGGGCCATTGCCGGACTTGAGCCTATGAACTATGTCAACGCGCTTGTTCCCAGAGCCCGTGCCGGGAAAATCCGGATGATCAATGCGGCCGAGGATGAGGTGGTTCCCCCGGAAAACTCCCGTCGGCTGGCCGATGCCATCGGGCTGGTCCGCGACCGTGACTTCATCGTGCTTCCCGGATTGGGGCACTACAGTGCCATTGCCGCCCTGCCTGGATTGCTTGACAAGCTGGCGGAGTTTTTCGGAGGCGAGGCCCTTCTTCCCCTGCCGGAACGTCCGGCAACCGCCGATTCCGAGGTGATCAAAAAGGTATTCTCCGAAGTTGGCACTTTCCTGCGCTGGAATCCGCCCGAAGGAAAATCTCTCAAAATCGCCGCCCGGTTCGAGTCGTTCAACAAGGACAAATCCATGTATTCCGGCAACCTCACGCTTCTGCGCGGGTCCGGCGGACGCTTTCTGTTCCGTCTGGAGGATGCTTCCGGGCTTGGTGAAGTGAATCGCTTTTGTTTCGGGCGCGGCGAATATCCCTGGATGGAATCCCGCGACCGCACGGTTTTCGCCGGGACTCTTGCACCCGAAGCTCATCAGAATATAGACCAGATGCTTTCCGTCAAATGGAGAATCGCACAGCAGACCGCGATTCTGTTGTCGCAGCTGGTTGCCGCCAACGGTCGGATGGAGGCACTGGAGAAATTCGTGTCGCTCAAGCTGGCTGACACTCCGGATGGCGGGCGTGAAATCCGGATCGGAGACAAGAAGCTGGATGCCGCCGTCCGCCTCGAAAAGAACCGCAATGTCCCGGCTTCCATAACGGTCCGTCAGGGGAACAATTTCATACGGGTTGTCTTCACAAGCTGGGAATCCGATTTTCCCGGTTGTCCGGCGGATTTCGAGCCGCCTTCCGGCGGAAAGGTCCGGAATGTCGACTGTCGGACTCTGGAAAGAGTTTTTGCATCCGGCATGAATTTCCTTATCGAAACGGGGTTTGACAAATGAAAAGAAACGGACTGCCTGTCTTGATTCTGATTTTCCTTTTCAGTTTTGCGTTGACTTCAGAAGCCGCGGAGAAATGGAGCGGTTCCGGGATGCTCCTGACCGAACCCGGACAGGTCCCGATCCTGTTTCTGAGCGGCGCCCCGGCGGAAATGGGACGCGCCCACGGCGAACTCCTCAAGCCGGAAATTCAGGAGATGTTCAACCGGATTCTGCTGGTCGCCGGGGCATACCTGTATGCAAAAAATGACTGGTTTCCGGACAGGATCGTCGAGGTGGAAAAACGTTCCGGCAAGTTCACTCCGTCCCGTTTTCTGGAGGAAGCCGACGCCATGTCCCGCGCGGCTGGGCTGACCGTTCCCGAAGGCCGTGCGCTCAACTTTTTCCCGGAAATGTTCCATTGCAGCGGAATTGCGCTCCACGGCAAGGCCTCTGTCGGCGGACGCGTCCTCCATGCCCGGGTGCTGGACTATATGCGTGACATCGGCCTTCAGAAGTTTGCCGTTATTCAGGTGTTCATGCCGGAAAAATTCCACACATGGGTCAGCTTCGGTTTCGCCGGACTCAACGGCACGGTGACCGCCATGAATATCGAAGGCCTTGCCATTGGTGAAATGGGCGGACGCGGGGAAGGAAAATGGGACGGGCTTCCCATGAGTTATCTGATGCGCCGGGTGATGGAGGAGTGCGGGAACGTCGAGGATGCGTTGAAAATCATCCGTGAGACTCCCTTGACTTGTGAATACTATTATGTGCTGTCCGACCGTTCCGGAAATATGGCTGCCATTGAGGCTAAAGCCGGGACCCCGCCTGTGATTCTGCGCCCCGGGGAAAAACATCCCCTCCTTCCGGCCGTTTATGAGGATGTCGTTTACGTATCCGGAGGCGCGCGGGCCGCCCACTTGAGCAACCGGATACGCGATCACTACGGCAAATTTACCCATGAATTGATGCGCGAGATCATCCGGAGACCGGTGGCGATGAGGTCGAACCTCCAGAATGTGATTTTCCAGCCGGAGACGCTGGATGCGGATTTCGCCTATGCCGGAAAGTCCACTCCCGCCTGCGACGAATCATATACCCGCCTCAATCTCCGCAAACTGGTGGAATATTACCGTGCGGCACGCACAAAGCACCTTCAGTCCCCGGAATCATCGACATCCCGGATTTCTCCAGCAAAGAGATAATTTGTATCTACTCCGGTCGCGATTCCTCACGCTTATGTTTTTATCCTATCCGGACACATGAAAACAAAGTCGGGCCGGGATGATTCCTTATACGTTCATATAACCCAAACAGGCGGGATGTTTTCTGTTTGAGTGTAAAATGAGGCTGACGGGATGTGGAAGGCGAGGGGAGTTGTGTTCAAAAAAGATTGAAAAAAGGCAAGAAAGTGGGTTGACAAAAATGAGAAGAGGTGTATAATAATGATCCTGCGCCTCGAAAGCCGAGGTTGCGGTGCTCGAAAAAAGATTGAAAAAAATTAGAA
>CAYWZD010000090.1:0-3833 GCA_964462755.1 uncultured Victivallales bacterium
GGGGTTTATCTTGTTCGTCATGATTGTTGATTCAATAGTGTGAACAGATTCTAATTGGATAGGGTTAGTGATTCCAGTCACTAATTTCACTAAGGGAAATTCATGCTGTCCAAAAAGGGCAAAAAAAAACTGGCAGAACCTTTGAAAGCTCTGCCAGCTCTTGAATCATTTTCCAGCAAGGATATTTAGTTACAAATATATCCGAGTTACTTGTGTTATGTCAGACAATGGAAATATGAAGCAATCAGGAGAGTATTGAAGCTTTTTTGGGGAATAACCTTTGTCCGAATTAGCTGTTTCATATAATGAGTATAAATTTTGTATTTAT
The DNA here is from genome assembly GCA_964462755.1 of uncultured Victivallales bacterium. Lineage (GTDB taxonomy): Bacteria > Verrucomicrobiota > Lentisphaeria > Victivallales > UBA1829 > SIG94. The sequence goes on from CAYWZD010000090.1 coordinate 329, forward strand.
GTATGTATGCAGTGCCCCCCATGGGATGAAAACTTTTGGCAAGGTTGAATCAGGAGAAATTACAGATTGTTCTGTTGTTTCCAGAGGTGGGGGAGGAGCGAATCGATCTGGTCATGCGGGGTGGAGTTGAGGCAAGACAGGACATCCTCAAGCCAATTTCGTAAATTGACATCATTGGCATTATCGATTGCATCAAAGAAGAACTAAAATGTAAGATAATGACATTGTGAAAAACCGAGAAACAAAATGAATTCATCCGAATGTTTTCCAGATGGTATTTCCATAGGGTCAACAAAAAAAACATTTTTTTTTTGCGCCAGCCAGTTGCAACATGACTAGACAAGTTCTATACTTACTGTAGAATGAGGCAAAAAGGTTATTCCCGATGCATGAGAAATCATTGAAAAGAAACCGGATTATTTCCTCTCTGCGGAAAATGATTCAGGACGGCGTTTATCCGACAGGCGGTGCCCTGCCCGGAGAACTGGTCCTGAAAAAAGAGTATTCCGTGGCGCGGGAAACCCTGCGGAGCGCTCTGTCCGTGCTCGAACAGGAAGGCTTCCTTGAACGGATTCATGGAAAAGGAACATTTGTCCGTTATTCTCCGAAAGAGGAGAATCCGAAAAAGATTCTGATCATTGCCGATATTCACGGACCGCCGGCATTGACCTGTCATGCGCTGATTCCCCGTTTTGAAGAACATGCCCGCACCCGTGGTTCGAGCGTTGACATCTGCGACTATCATTGGATCAAGAAACTGGGCGCGGTCAACACGGCGGTTCTCCTGGAACAACGTGCGGTGGCGGGGATTATTCTGATCGCCTCGAACTTCAACGGAGACGAAGAAATTCTGGAATGTCTCAAGAATCTTACGATCCCGGTTGTTCTCGCAGGTGCCGCACCGCAGGACTATATGAAAACCCATCTGGCCATCTGCACCTCGTCCATAAAAACCGGCTGGGCAATGGCCCTTACCCATCTCCGGGACCAGGGGCACCGGATTGTCGCAACCCTGGCCGTACCGGAAGAAAATCTTCTGCGGGGGTTTCCTCCGGAAGAATATCCGGATTTCCTTTCAGAACTGGGACTTTCCACGGCGAAAGAACTCTTCCCGCAGGACCCGAGAGTTCAGGCTTACAATCCGAGGCTGGATGAATTCATTCAACGTGAAGTCGTCCGTCTTCTTGCTCTGCCCAAGCCTCCCACGGCGATTCTCTGTCACTCGGACTTCTGGGCTGATCCGGTCTACAAAGCCATTCGGAAACAGGGACTCAAGGTTGGAGAGGACGTCGCCGTAATGGGATTCGTCAGCGGTTTCAACTGCGACTACATTACGCCGACTCTTTCCAGCATCGAATATGATTTCAACCAACTGGCGCGGGCCGCTTTCCGTCTGCTCGAAACCGCACACCGCTGGCTGAAACAGGAACATCCGTATCCCTGTGTGAACATCCCGTTGAACCTGGTCGTCCGGCAAAGCACCTCATTGAAATACAACTCAGAAAAAGGATGATTTGATGAAAACAACTGTTTCGCTTGCTGTCGTCGCGGCTGCCCTCTTTTTCTCATTCAGCGGAGTTTGCGGTCCGGAGAATCTCGTGAAGGGAGGCTCATTGCAGACTCCAGCGGACCTGAAAGCCTGGAAAACGGGACATTGGGTTCATATCCCGGCGAACAAAGGGGACTACCGCCTTCTCATCAAGGAAGTGACACCATTTGTTTCACGGGTCCTCACGGACGAAGGAAGAGACGGCCGGAAAGCCCTTGAACTCATCTCGAAGGAAGAACTTCTCCGGATCAAGGACAAAGACGGCGGCAATCTTCTGGTTTCGAATTTTCTTTTTCAGACGGTTCCCGCAAAACCCGGAAAATATCTCCTCACATTCTGGATGAAAGGCAGAAACGCCCCTGCAAAAGGGTACAGCGCGGTTCGCTGTTTTCTCCATTTCCAGGACGCTTCCGGAAAGCAGGTCTCTTCCGGCGTTGACCGTCAGTTCACACTGACCCATGAATGGATTCAGCGGGAAATTGAGTTCTCTGTTCCCGAAACAGGAACCTCCTTCACGCTGCGTTTTTCCCTTTACGGGATCGGAGAAATGTTTCTGGATGAAGTCATCGTGAAATCCGTCATGTAATCAGGGAAAGGAATGCGGAATATGAAAACGGAAAAACATTTCGGACACCGGAAGGGATTCACTTTAATCGAACTCCTCGTTGTGATTGCAATCATTGCGATTCTGGCCGGAATGCTGCTGCCGGCCCTGAACTCGGCCCGGGAAAAAGCGCGGGCAATCGCCTGCATGAACAATCAGAAAAACCTCGGGCAATATTGGATTATGTATTCGATGGACAACCGGGAGAACGTGCTTCCCACCACGTTTCCGGCGCCGTGGATTTCTTCTGTCACAGGATACTGGCAGGAATATATGGCACTCAAAGCGGTCATGGGGGGGAGCACGGAGAATAATTATCTCACCAACAAAAGCGCGACTCGCCGCGCTCTGGTCTGTCCCTCGGATTCCCGTTCGCAGAAGAACTATTATTATGTCTGCAGCATGGAGTGGAGCTATGGATACAACGACCGTCTCGGCTACCGCGGAAACACTGCAGGCGGAACCCGTTATGAAAAAACAAGCCAGAGCAATCCCTATATGAGTTCCACGGTTCTTTTTTCCGATTCGTGGACGCCTTACAAGAGTACGGGAACCGGTGCGTGTTCGTGCCACGGGTATCAATATCTCGCGTATTCCTCGCTGATCGGCTGGCCGATCCACCTGAACATCGGCGTTCTGCGCGCCCATTCGGGCGGGGCCGCCACCTCCTTCATGGACGGTCATGCCGAAATCGCCCGAACGCTGAAGATCCGAATGGGAGTGCCGAGCAACCTCAAGGATTCGCAGAATGGATTCAACCTCTGGGATGCGACGACGGCAAAGCCGATCCGTGAATTTACTCAGCCTGCCCTGTAATGAAAGTGAATATGAAAAAGGAATGTTTCAGAATGAAAACAGCATGGATGACAGTTCTCTTCTGTGTCGCGGCTTCCATTTGTCCTGCGATCGATCCGGGCGGAGTCAGTGTCGATTTCCGGGAAAATGCCGGAAATGCGGCTGTATCGGGAACCGGGGAGAACTGGATTTCCGGCGGCTCTTTCGCACAGGAAGCGGACTTCCGGAAATGGCAGCCGTCCCATTGGGTCCATCTGGCGGCCGGGGATGGCGATTTCAATATGTTTTATCAACAGGTCCGGCCTCTGATGAGGCGCGAATGGAAGAACGGAGCCGTCTGTTTCTTCAATGATCCGAAGATAAAAGACTTCCGGAATGCCAAGGGCGGTGTACTGATGGTTTCGAACCGTCTTGCCCGGACGGTTTCCATACCCGGCGACGGGAAATATCTTTTGTGTTTCCGGTTGAGCGGAAAGTTCTTTCCCTGGGAGGGATTCAACGGATTTCGGGTTGCACTGCGCGGACTGGACAAGGCCGGTCACCCCATCGGGAGGGAA